>NZ_LZMI01000080.1:0-1647 GCF_001665475.1 Gordonia sp. 852002-51296_SCH5728562-b
AGCCTCGATCCACCGATTCGTATTCGTTTGGGCGGTGAGGGATAGACGAAATGCCCTGTCTGAGTGACAGAATGGGAATTGTCTAGGTTTCCATCCGTGCACGCAGAAGGGCATCTCGTAGATGCGATTGTCTCACAGTCATCCGGTCCGGTCTGCATCCTGTGATGATCCGAATCTCCTCGGCGCGGCGGGGTTGGTGCCGGTGATGACGTTGGCCGAGCAAGCGGGCCTGTCGGGGTTGGCTCTCGAGCATCTGACGGTGCCGACCGACAAGGGCGCCAATCCGGATCGGAAGGTGTTCTCGCTGGTCGCGGGCATGGTGGCCGGTGCCGACAGCATCGATGACATGGCCGTACTGCGGCACGGTGCGATGGGGAAGGTGTTCGACCATCCGTATGCCCCGTCGACGTTGGGGTCGTTTCTGCGCGAGTTCCGGTTCGGGCATGTCCGGCAATTGGATGCGATCGCCGCCCGCACGCTCGCTGGCCTGCACACCCACACCCCGGTACTGGCCGGGATCGACGGGCCGGTGATGGTCGACATCGACGACTCGATCATCGAGGTCCACGGCCCGGCCAAACAGGGCGCTGGGTTCGGCTACACCCGGGTACGGGGGCTCAACTCGGCGATCACCACCATCAGCACCGCCCACGGTGCACCGGTGATCGCTGCTCAACGACTACGCAAAGGAGCATGCAATTCCGCCCGCGGAGCCCATCGGTTGATCGCCGACACACTGGCTAGCGTGCGGCGTCTGCGGTCGACTGACGCGTCGGGGCCGGTGCTGGTGCGGGCGGATTCAGCGTTCTACGGTCACCGCGCCGTCAGTGCTGCGATCGGTGCCGGCGCCCAGGTATCGGTCACCGTGCGCCAAGACTTGCGGATACGTGCGGCGATCAGCGAGATCGCAGCCGATGCGTGGACAAAGATCGAGTACACCGACGCGATTCTCGACGCGGACACCGGACTGTGGATCTCACGTGCCGAGGTCGCCGAGATAGCGTTCACCGCGTTCACCTCCAAAGCCAAAGCGCTGCAGGTTCCCGGGCGGCTGGTGGTGCGCCGTATCCCCGACTTCCGACCCGAGGGCGACGGCCTGTTCGATGTGTGGCGATTCCACGCCTTCTTCACCACCAGCGACCTCGACACCGTCACCGCCGACAAGACCCACCGCGCCCACGCGGTCATCGAACAAGTTCACGCCGATCTCAAAGCCTCCGCGCTCGCGCATCTGCCGTCGGGAAAGTTCTGCGCGAACGCCGCCTGGCTGGTGTGTGCGGTCATCGCGTTCAACCTGACTCGTGCTGCCGCCAGCCTCAGCGGCGGGCGTCTGGCCAAAGCCACCACATCCACGGTCCGCCGCACCCTGATCTGCATTCCGGCGCGTATCGCGTCCTCAGCCCGGCGCATCACCATGCACCTACCCGCCCGATGGCCGTGGGAAACCGAATGGAACCTGTTGTTCGACAACACTATTCACCGAAGACCGCCAACCTGGCCCTAACCACCCCGGCCCAACAGCCTCGATCCCGAAACCCGGTGAAACAAGCCGACATCAGAGATCGGCAACTGACTCATGCCCGCCACCCAGGCCGAACGTGCTCAACACTTTTCACCACACCGCAAAAGCCGATCGGTGGATCGAGG
>NZ_LZMI01000081.1:0-93426 GCF_001665475.1 Gordonia sp. 852002-51296_SCH5728562-b
AACCTGCCCCCATACGAGTTCGGGCGCCGTGAGTTGGTCGAGATCTCCGAAACGGTGTCACGTGTGTACGACGCGGTCGCCTCGGTACGCACGCAGCCGCCGGTCACCCGCGACGTCGTCGTCACATTGCCCGACGCTCGTCGCGTCCATGGCAGCATCGCCGACATCGTCGAGAACTCGCCGTTCGGAACGACTATCGTCACCGCGTCGTACACACGTGACACCGTTTCGGAGATCTCGACCAACTCACGGCGCCCGAACTCGTATGGGGGCAGGTTGCCACGTCGCAGCTCTGCTGCCTGACAGGTGACGAGATCGTCGCCCGCGAGCATCTGTCGTAGGAATCGGTCGCCGACGCCCCACCTGTCGAGAGCATCGAGTTCTACGTCGAGTTCGTCGGTGTGCGCCCGATCGTCGTCTGGCATTCGTGCCCCGAGTCGCTGACGCACGAAGCCCTCGATCGGATTCGCGAGGAACGCTACGAGGTCGCGCAACTCGATGTCGGTGGGTTCGAGATCGCCGACCTCGGCGTCGGACAATCGCGCGGACGGCACCGCATCTGCGTCGAGAGCCTGTGCGCCCGCGAGCAACTCGGCGTCGAAGCTGAACGGTGTCGGGATCGAACCGATCGCGCCGGGGGTGAAATTCAACCTATCGAATCCGTGCAGGGTGTGGGTGATGACGACGTCGGACGGGTTGTCGAGTCCTCGCAGGGTGGCGACACTCTCGGCGAGTTCGCTGACGACCACCGCGGGCGGGATGCGGCTGCCGTTCACCGGGTCGGCTCCGTTGTAGAACACGAGTAGCGAGTCCCCGGCGGCGCCGATCGCATCGAGGAACAGCTGCCTGTCCTCGTCGCGCGGATTCCGTTCCCCGACGAGCGGATCACGGCCCAGGACATCG
Organism: Gordonia sp. 852002-51296_SCH5728562-b; assembly: GCF_001665475.1. Lineage (NCBI taxonomy): Bacteria > Bacillati > Actinomycetota > Actinomycetes > Mycobacteriales > Gordoniaceae > Gordonia > Gordonia sp. 852002-51296_SCH5728562-b. The sequence continues at coordinate 904 of NZ_LZMI01000081.1, forward strand.
TCGCCGTCGGTGCGCTGTGCGCGCGGGAAAGTGTCGGCGTCGACTCCGAGGAGCACGATCACACGGTGTGGCACCGAACGCATCGGCACCATTGTGCAGACCGTCAGTTCGCCGGTCCGGAAGTTGGCGCGCGTCGGTCTCCCCGCCACCACCCCGGCCACCAGGTCGCGGATGTCGGCGAGCAGCAGATGCTGCGAATCGGACTCATCGGCGTCAAGAGCGTCGGTGATCACCCGGACCGCCTGTGCCCGTTGCCATTCCTCGCCCGGATCGGACAGCGTGAGCTGGTCGACGACGTCGATCAGCGTCTGTTGCCACGCTGCACGCGAGGAACGACTGCCCATGCGGTCGAAGAGGTCTGCGAGCCGGTCGACGAATTCCGTGAACCTGCCGGCCAAGTCGATCTCGGTACTCTCCACACCTGCCAGCGGGAGCGCGGTGCCCAACCACTCGCCGTCGGCCTCCTCGGCGACCGCTCCGAGAGCGATGCGATCGACTCCGCTCGCGAAAGTCCCCTGCCGGAAGCCGGACAGTCCGAATCGGGCGCGTTCATTCTCTCCGAGACCCCAGCGAATGTTGCTGTGCGCCAACCACTCCCGAATCATGTCGAGATCGTCGTCGTCCATCGCGAACCGGGACCGAACCGGCGAACGGCTCAACAGGTCGACGACGTCGCCTGCCGCTGCTCGACTGGCGGCGAGTTCGACGATCGACGCCACCACGTCGAGGACGGGGTTCACCTGACGGGGACCGCGGTCGGCGAGGCGCACCCGGAGGTTGAACGCCGGGTGGTCGAGGCCGGATTGACCGAAGGCACCACGGATGAGCGGCGCGAACGACTCGACGTCGGGACACATGATCAGGACGTCGCGCGGTTCGAGCGTCGCATCGTCGGCGAACAGGTGCAGCAGTCTGTCGCGCATGACCTCGACCTGCCGCTCGGCGCCGTGGCACGCGTGTATCTCCAGCGACGAGTCGGCCGACGCGGTACCCGGGCGCACGGTGTCGTCGCGTAGGTCGGCCTGAAGGCGCGGCAGCAGACGTGCCGGATGGACGCCCGCCTCGACTCGCGGCTCGTGATGGATATCCCTGTCGACGATCGGAGCTATGCGTTGCTGGAGTTCCTGGACGTCGCGCGACAGCCCGGCGAGCAGCGGATGATCGATCGCGGGGATCGGCCGGTCGGCGCGGCGCGGCACCTGATCGACGGTCTCCGATGCCACTGCGCCTGTCTGTGTAGTGGCGCCCGTCTGTGTAGTGGCGCGCGCCACCGATGACCAGAGTGCGGGCGAGGGGTGCGGGAGGAAGAGGTGCACATCGCGGTGCGTCGCGAGCGCCGACAGTATTTGTCGGAATGATTCGGTGACGCGAGTCGTGCCGAAGACACTCAGTCGTTCGGGAAGGTCGACAGAATCCGGATCGGTGCGCACGCGTGCGCACACGTCGTCGAGGAGAAGCGCGGGATGGTCGACGCCGGTCCGCGCGTGCACCGCCCGCCAGAAACGTGCCTGCCACACCATGTCCGATGCGAGTTCGGTACCGGTTCCGTCGGTGTCGCGGCCGGTGGCCCATTCGACCAGCATCGCGGGACGCTGGCGCCCGTATCGATCGAAGAGGTCGGCGAGATGACGGGCAGTGGCGAAGCGCCGGCCGACCCGCAGGTCGTTGTCGCCGCCCGTCGCGGCGCGGCCCGAACGGCCCGTCCCGGCGCGACCCGAACCGATATGTCGCGCAATGATGTCGAGTGCCGGATCGTCGATGTTCTCGTCGAGGACGGCGAGGACCTGCCACACCATTCGCCCTGGCTCCCAGGGATCGTGACGGCCGTACGGTCCCGCATGCGACCGCGGCGTTGTGCGCACGGCATCCACCACGGCCTCGCTCAGTGCCGCAGGTGACGAGAAGTCGATGTTCGCGGCGATCCCGTCGGTTCCGCCGGCGCCTGCACCCAATGTGGTCGCGAGGTGTTGGGTCAGCCATCGTTCGACGCCGCGCGCAGGCACTGAGATGACCTCGGTTGCCATCGGATCGGCAAGCGGAACCCGCAGTACGTCGGCGAGTGCGTCGGCGAGGGTATCGCTGCGCTCTGCGCGGTGAAGGGTCAACACGGGTGATTCCGACCGCGGTCAGTTCGTGTGCATCGGCTGCGGCTCGATGCGATGCGATTCGAGAATGGCGCGGGCATCGTCGGAGAGGGGTCGCGGGCGAGAAGTACTCGGGTCGATGGCGACGAGCGTGGTCTCGGCAACGGCGCACACGAGACCGGACGGATCGGTCAGGACGGCGGACATCGTGTACGACGTCCGCCCGATTCGCGAGACGCCGGTGGTAATGGTGACCGGGTCGAACGAGTACTCGAGCACTGCGCGGAACTCGATGATCTGACGCGCGACCAGTATCGGTAGCACTACCGATACCCCCTCGAACCACTCCGCGAACGTGCGCACACGACTTTCTTCGAGCAGTCGAGCGAACTGCACGTTGTTGACATGTTTGTTGACATCCATGTCGCCCCAGCGCAACTGTAGGGAGACCGTGGTTGCACCCGACGGCGACACCGTGCCGGGGCTGGCGTCGGCGGCTGTTTCGCTACCGGGCCCGCCACCGACGATCGGAATAGTGGTATCTGACACGCTCCGCAGCCTATCCGGCGGAACCGACATCGGCGGCGGGGAGTCTTCGACAGGCGCCGCGTCGGAGACGCCCCTGGCACACCGCGTCGGAGACGCGCACGACACACCGCGATGATCTGACCCGGCTCGGGCTGAGACTACGTAGACTCCCTGACCGGGGAGAGACTTGCAGGGGGCCACGAACCACCCGGCACGCTCGGTTTTCTTGGGGGATGTGTGAACGTTGAGACTCGCCGTCTACGGCTGCGACCGGTCGACTCGACCGACGTCGATGCACTCGTGTTTCTCGACTCCGATCCCGAGGTCATGCGATTTGTCTCGGACGGGCGCCCGACGCCGCGTGCCGAGATCTCCGACTGGGTCATTCCCCGCGCCCGAGCGGAACTGAGCACCGGTCGGGGTGGGATGTGGATCGCCATCGACCAGCGCTATCAGGCATTTCTCGGCTGGGTGCTCCTGCGGGCGCCGCGTCACAGTCAGCGCTCGGAGATGGAGCTGAGCTATCGGCTGCGCCGCGACACGTGGGGCCGTGGCCTCGCCACCGAGGCTGCCCGCGCCGTCGTCGGACTCGCATTCGACGAACTGCACACCGAGCGTGTCTTCGCGAGCACCACTCTGCGCAATTCCTCGTCGCGACGTGTGATGGAAAAGCTCGGTATGCGGGTGTCGGGCGTTCGCGCGGGCGGCGACCACCTCGGCAGGCGGTACGAGCATGCTCACGGGAATCGCGACAACCTCGGAGAACTCGAGTACGAGCTGCTCAGACACCATTGGGAAGCGCTGGTCATGGGCGCCGACGCACGTCGACACCAGGTGATGAACCTTCCGGCGTGACGTCGGGGTGACGTGCCACATCAGACATACGTGACGCCGTCCGCAACACGGCCGCGCGAGCAGTTCGGCGTCAACCCAAGGCTCACCGCGACCTACGACTGATCATTGACTACCGTTGAGATGTACGCGCGCCCTGCGCGTCGTTCCTGCAATGCGCGAAGGAGATGTTCTCGATCATGAGCAGCCCCGCTCCGACAGCCCCCGCTCGTCCCCGTGTCGTCATCATCGGCTCGGGATTCGGCGGATTGTTCGCCGCGCAGCGACTCCGCAAGGCCGACGTCGACGTCACGTTGGTTGCCAAGACCACGCACCATCTGTTCCAGCCCATGCTCTATCAGGTTGCGACCGGAATCGTCGCCGAGGGTGAAATCGCTCCGGCAACCCGCGTCGTACTGCGGAAGCAGAACAACACCGCCGTCATCATGGGTGACGTCTTCGAGATCGATCTGAAGAACAAGGTCGTCAAGTCACGTCTGCTCGAAAGAGTGACCGAGACACCCTTCGACAAACTGATCATCGCGGCAGGCGCCGACCAGTCGTACTTCGGCAACGACCAGTTCGCCGAGTTCGCCCCCGGCATGAAGACGATCGACGACGCGCTCGAACTGCGAGGTCGGATTCTCGGTGCATTCGAGCAGGCAGAACTGTCCGACGATCCGGCCGAGCGCGACAAGTTGCTCACGTTCGTCGTCGTGGGAGCCGGACCGACGGGTGTCGAACTCGCAGGGCAGATCGCCGAGATGAGCGACAAGACCCTAAAGGGCGCATTCCGCAACATCGATCCCACCCAGGCGAGGGTGATCCTGCTCGACGCCGCGCCCGCCGTCCTTCCGCCGATGGGTCCGAAGCTCGGATCCAAGGCCGCCAAGCGCCTCGAGAAGCTCGGCGTCGAGATCCAGCTCAACGCAATGGTCGTCGACGTCGACTACGACGGTCTCGTGGTGAAGGAGAAGGACGGCACGACCCGTCGAATCGAGTCGCAGTGCAAGGTGTGGTCGGCCGGTGTTCAGGCCAGCCCACTCGGCAAGCAACTCGCAGAGCAGTCGGGCGTCGAACTCGATCGCGCGGGCCGCGTCAAGGTGCTCGCCGACCTGTCGATCCCCGGCTACCCCGACGTCTTCGTCGTCGGCGACATGATGTCCGTCGAGGGTGTGCCGGGCATGGCGCAGGGCGCGATCCAGGGTGGTCGGTACGCGGCCGACTGCATCAAGAACGAGCTCAAGGGTCAGACCCCGCAACAGCGCAAGCCGTTCTCGTACCACGACAAGGGTTCGATGGCGACGGTCTCGCGCTTCTCCGCGGTGATGTCGGTTCCGATTCCGGGTACCGACAAGCGGTTCGAGACCGAAGGCTACTTCGCATGGGTCGGCTGGTTGGCGCTGCACCTGGTCTATCTGGTCGGCTTCCGTAACCGCCTCAACACGCTGATCAATTGGTTCTTCGCGTTCAGCACCCGCGGTCGCACACAGCTCGCGGTGACCGAGCAGCAGGTCTACGCCCGCACCGCCATCGGGCATCTTTCCGAACTCGAGAACAAGCCCATCTACGAGGTGGAGGGCGAATCGGTCGGTGCCGACGCGAAGAAATCGGAGGCCGACGCCGAGGTCGCGAAGAAAACCGATACCAAGGCGAGCTGACCGCCGGCTCGACTTCTGGTTCAGGTCACGGCGCCATCGTCGCGAGTTCCATCTCGTCGACGAGGCGCCGTGTCTGTGCGACATTCTCTCCGAGTGCGGTAGCGAGCGACCCGCCCGATGCCAGGCTCAGGCGGGCGGCGAAAGCCTCTCCGTCGACCTGATCATCGCGCGTATCCGGGTAACGGAAGACGCTGCTGGCCGCGCGAAGGCCGGTCCGATGGGCGCTGGAGCCGACACCTAGCGCGACCCGGTGTCGCAGCGCGGGGGCGTCACCGACATCGACGTGCAGTCCGCCCTCCCAGCGCCCGGCGGCGTCCTTGTCGCCGAATTCCGCAGAACGTCCGATCTGCACGTCTTCGGCGAGGGTGAGGATCGCGTCGTCGGCCATTCCGACCACGATCTCCGACCGATGATCAGCACCGGCCGCGACGACGGTCGGCTCTGGATGCAGGTGCAACCGGGCACCTGGCCCGAGTTCGATGTGCCACGACATCGTCGAATCGACACGCCGCGTCGACGGCAGCGCGATGGTCGCGGCAACACTGCCGAGGTCGAGGTGGGCGCCCGCTTCGACGATGACGCGCACCTCGATGTCGTCACCGCCGAGCGGAGTTGCCGCCGTTCCGATGAGATGCGCTGCCTGCGAACCCGTTTGGCGCACAGCCAGTCCACCGGATGCCCGGTGTCGGAAGCGCCGACCGGGCTCGACGACGATCTCGACTCTGGTACGCATTACCCCGTCGCCACGGGGGCCGCGAGTTGCGTGCGAACCCACGCCAACACATCGGTGGCCGCCGGGTCGTCGGTCAACGAGATCATCGCGGTCGGTCGGTCGTCGCGAACCTTGGCGGCGTCGCGACGCATGACGTCGAGATCGGCATTGACCCGCTCGGCGAGGTCGGTCTTATTGATCACCAACAGATCCGAGAAAGTGACGCCCGGTCCGCCCTTGCGGGGCACCTTGTCGCCACCGGCGACGTCGATCACGAAGATCTGCACGTCGATCAGGCCGGTCGAGAAGGTTGCGGTGAGGTTGTCGCCACCGGATTCGACCAGAATCAGATCGAGCGGTGGATTCGCTGCGACCAGGTCGTCGATCGCGTCGAGATTCGCCGTGATGTCGTCGCGGATCGCGGTGTGCGGACAACCACCCGTCTGCACAGCGGTGATGCGCTCGTCGGGCAGAACGGCGTTGCGCCGCAAGAAGTCTGCGTCCTCGGTGGTGTAGATGTCGTTGGTCAGGACCGCGACGGAGAGTTCCTCACGAAGCTGACGGCACAGCGCGGCAACCAGAGCCGTCTTGCCCGAGCCGACCGGCCCGCCGACGCCGATCCGCAACGCCTCGCCCGGCTCGCGGTGGCGTCGCGGACGATCGTGATCGTGGCTGTGCGGCTCTCCGTCGATGAGATGCGGTGGCATGGTGATCCTTTCGGTGACTGTGGACAGTGCGGGTTGGACTACGTGAGTTGAGCGAATCGAAAGACAACGTCAGGACATGAAGAGTGGCATCGGTTGTCGCTCATGGCGTTCGGCGAACACGTCGAGAACCGGATCGGACAGATCGGCGAGACCCACCGCCGCCGACGCCGCGACACGTTCACACTCGGGACCGAGGTCGGCGATCATGAGCGCCACGTCGGCGGGGTCGAGTGCGAGGAGTCGCTGGCCCGCGGTCGCCGAACCGCTCATCGTCGTGTACACGAGCACAAGGGCGGTGTGAAATCCCGACAAGGCGCTTGCCGCACCCACCGCGCCACTGATGACCGGCAGATGCGTCGTCGGCGTGTGCGAGGACCAATCCCGTTCCGGCCACATGCGTTTGGCCAATCGGAGCATTCCTCGGCCCTGAGCAATCGACGCTTTGCGAGCGGCCGCCGACGGCGTGCGTGCGTCCGTTTCCTGCAGCGCACGCTCGACGTCGAGGCCGCCGTCGGCGACCGCCGCCGCGATGGACGCAGCAACCAGACCGCTCGTGGTGACACGGCGATGGAGGAAGGACGCGAGATCGCTGACCCCACGGATGAAACCGTCGGCGATGGCCTGTTCGACACCCCCCGAGTGCACGTGCCCGCCGACGGGTAGCCGAGAATCGGCCAGCGACAACATCATTGCCAGCGGCGCGCCCGCGTAGCGCGATGGTTGGTCAGGTGGGGTCATGGTGTGGTTTTCGAGATCGGAGCGGGAGCATGAACAACTCAGAACAGGAAATAGCGTTGTGCCATGGGCAGTTCGGTGACGGGCGGCGCATCCCACACCTCGCCGTCGACGGTGACGGTGAACGTGTCCGGATCGACGGTGATCTCCGGCCGCGCGTCGTTGTTGGTCATGTCGGCTTTTCCGATTCCGCGCGTGTCGGTGACCGGAACGAGTTTGCGTCGCACACCGATTCGCTCGGCGAGGTCGGGATCGCAGCCCGGTGCGACGAAACTGATCGACGTCGCGGCAGCCAACGGTGCGCTCGCCCCGAACATCGGACGCGGTAGTACCGGCTGCGGTGTGGGGATGGACGCGTTCGCGTCGCCCATCTGTGCCCACGCGATCGCGCCACCCTTGATGACGAGATCCGGTCGGACACCGAAGAATGCGGGATCCCAGAGCACGAGGTCGGCGAGCTTACCCGTCTCCACCGACCCGATCTCGGAATCGAATCCGTGCGCGACGGCCGGGCAGATCGTGTACTTGGCGATGTAGCGCTGCGCGCGATTGTTGTCGGCTGCGCCGTCGCCCGGCAGTGATCCGCGTTTGCGTTTCATCACATGCGCGGTCTGCCAGGTACGCAACACCACCTCACCGATGCGACCCATCGCCTGCGAATCCGAACCGATCATCGAGATCGCCCCGAGGTCGTGGAGCAGGTCCTCCGCGGCGATCGTCGACGGTCGGATACGACTCTCGGCGAACGCGAGATCCTCGGGCACCGTCGGATTGAGGTGGTGGCAGACCATCAACATGTCGAGGTGCTCGTCGAGTGTGTTGACGGTGTGCGGGCGCGTCGGATTCGTCGAACTCGGAAGCACATTCGGAACCGATGCGACAGTGATGATGTCGGGTGCGTGCCCGCCTCCGGCGCCTTCGGTGTGATACGCGTGAATGCTGCGTCCGGCGATCGCACCGAGCGTCGACTCGACGAAGCCCGCCTCGTTGAGGGTGTCCGAGTGCAGGGCGACCTGCACCCCGGTCTCGTCGGCGACGCGCAGGCACGCGTCGATCGCGGCGGGGGTACTCCCCCAGTCCTCGTGCAGTTTGAAGCCCGACGCACCCGCCCGGATCTGTTCGTGCATCGCCTCGGCACTCACGGTGTTGCCCTTGCCGAGCAGCGCGATGTTCATCGGCCAGCCGTCGGTGGCGGCGAGCATCGACGCGAGGTGCCACGAACCGGGCGACACCGTGGTCGCCTTACTCCCCTCCGCCGGACCGGTGCCGCCGCCGATCAGCGTGGTGATGCCGTTGCCGAGCGCCTCGTCCATGATCTGCGGGCAGATGAAGTGGACGTGGCAGTCGATGGCGCCCGCGGTGAGGATCTTGCCGTTGCCCGCGATGATCTCGGTGGAGGCGCCGATAACCAGATCGGGATGGACACCGTCCATGGTGTCGGGGTTACCCGCCTTGCCCAGCGCGACGATCCGGCCGTCGCGAATACCGACGTCCGCCTTGATGATTCCCCAGTGATCGAGGACGACCACACCGGTGATGACGGTGTCGGGAGCGCCGTCGGCGCGCGTGGCGCGACTCTGTCCCATCGACTCACGAATCACCTTGCCACCGCCGAAAACCGCTTCGTCGCCCGCGAGACCCGGTCCGCCGGAACGATCGTCGGTCACCTCGATGAGCAAGTCGGTGTCGGCGAGGCGAATTCGATCGCCGGTCGTCGGACCGAACAGCTGTGCGTAACGGTCGCGTCCCAGAATTGCCATGTCAGTCAACCTTTCCAGGCGCGTCCAGCGAAATCCCGTACACCTCACGGGTTCCGCCGAGCGGTACGAGTGTCACGGTCATCTCGATGCCGGGTTCGAATCGCACCGCGGTGCCGGCGGCGATGTCGAGTCGACGGCCACGCGCGGCGGCTCTGTCGAAATCGAGCGCCGAATTGGCTTGGGGGAAGTGCACGTGACTCCCGACCTGGACGGGTCGATCACCCGAGTTCACGACGGTCAACGTCACGGGGTCGGCTCCTGCGTTGAGCTCGATGGTTCCCGGTGCGGCGATCACCTCGCCGGGGATCACCGCGGGATTGTTGTCGGACATGGCACCTCTCGTTCTGGCAGCCGCGCGGGTGTCGCCGACACGCCGAGACACGGCATCACGAACTCGGAAAACGTTGTCGTCGTGCGCTTCTGCGATGCTCTGCGCTGGGGCATCGATGCTCTGCGCTGGGGCATCGCCGTGCTCGTCAGCGTCGCGGGCGCGCGGTGGTTCATCAGGATCACCCGATCGGATGATGCACGGTGACGAGCTTCGTCCCGTCCGGGAACGTCGCCTCCACCTGAACGTCGTGCAGCATCTCGGGCACACCGTCCATCACGTCGTCGCGAGCGAGTACCTCACGCCCAGATGCCATGAGTTCGGCGACGCTGCGTCCGTCCCGCGCACCCTCGAGCACGTGATCGGTGATCAACGCGACGGCCTCGGGATGATTCAGCTTCACGCCCCTGCCCTGCCTGCGCCGGGCCAGTTCCGCGGCGTAGGAGATGAGCAACCGTTCTTGTTCATGTGGCGACAGCCGCACCTGAACCCCTCTTCACGACGATCCGGGGTCGACACACCCCACTGCTGGTGTGGTCATACTGCCACGCGCGCTGCGCGGCGGCGCGTCGAAGCGCCGTCACTCGTCGACGAGTGCACCGCCGGTGGCGCGCAACTGCGCGAGGCGGGTCACGGTGCACTGCGGAGCGATCGCGGTGACCTCGTCTTCGGTGAACGCACCTGCCGCCAACCCTCGGCCGACGACCAGCGCCAACGACATCGCGGTGGCCGGTTCGTCGACGACGTCGCCGCCTCGTCGCTCGAAATAGCTCTGCAGTCGGGTCACCGCGGTCGGCATCGCCGACCGGTAGAACCCGGTGACCGCGGCCCATCGGGTGATCAGATGCCCCGGATGCATATCCCATCCCTGGTAGTAGCCGCGCTCGAGCGAGCGCAGCACCAGCGAGTGGTGACGCCGCAACGCGGCCGCGACCTGGGCGTCGTCGCCGGTCGGCATGACCTGCGTCGAGCCGTCACTGAGCCAGACGCCGGTCTGCGCCGCCGCGGCCTGCATGACGTTCTTGGCGTGATCGGCGACCGGGTGCGCAAGCGACTGCTGAGCCGAGACGATTCCGCATGCTGCGCTGTAGTCGTAGGTGCCGTAGTGCAGGCCACTCAGCCGCGGGGCACCCCGATGCACCGCTTCGGCAACCGTTGCGCTCCCGTCCGGGCCAAGGATCGCCTGCGGGATCTCGATTTGCAGTTCGTATCGCAACGAGCCGACGGGCACGCCGTGGACGCGCTCGAACTCGGCGCACAGCAGATTCACGGCGTCGACCTGCCGCACGTCGCGCAGCTTCGGCACCGTGAACACGAAACCGTCGGGGATACCGCCCGCGGCGTCGAGGACCAGTTCGAGCGTGCGCAGACCGCGGCTGCGCTCGACCGCTCCGAGTCCCTTGGCCCGCACACCCGCGGATCGAGGTGCGTGGGGTCGTTGGCGAGTCCAGGCGGCGAGGGTCTCGCCTGCCCGGCGGGCGTCGGCATCCTCGGTGGCGTCAGGACGCCATCCGTAACCGTCTTCGAGATCGATCCGCAGATCCTCGATCGGGTTGGTTCGTAACCGCTCGAGCGCGATTCCGACCACGTCGTCGTCCGCGAGTTCGCCGAGGACACCCGACGCAGCGTCGGCGATCCGGAGCGCCTCGTCACCCCACGATTGCGGCGTCTGTTCGTCGACGTCTGCCGCGCTCACGTAGACGGTGTGCACCGGCTGCGGATCAGTCCGATCGCCGGGGTAGTGCGCCGCGAGATCGTCGTCGACCGGCGCGAGCAGCTCTTCGACCGAGCGCCGAACGTCGGCGCCCAACGTGTGCCGCGAGGTCACGCGCCCGCAGGCATGTCGATGTTCTGGAGACGCACCTGCGACGTGGCAAGCAGGCGACCTGCGTCGTCGGACATCTCGACACGCCATAGCTGCTGCCGGCGTCCGCGGTGAATGGGCGACGACTTTGCGGTGACGACGCCACTGCTGACCGAACGGAGGAAGTCGGTGTTGTTGTTGACGCCGACCGCGGTCTGACCCGGCCCCTGCTTGGACAGCCACACGAAGCCACTGGTGCTGGCAACGCTTTCGGCGATCGCGCAGTAGATACCGCCGTGCACGATGCCGAACGGCTGGTGATGTCGCGAATCGATCTCCAAGGTCGCGGTGACCGCGCCGTCGTCGTCGATGTCGGTGATCTGCAGGCCGAGCAGGGCGTCGAGACCCTTGCCCGCGAACTTCGAAAAATTGTCCGTGTCGTCAACAGTCATGCGAACAAGAGTGTCACGACTCACGTGGCCGAGCATCGCTGGCCCTGTGGACATCCCCGGGAACCAGTAAGCCCCACATCCCGTTGGGGATGTGGGGCTTACCGCGACGTGGACCGGGGGTCTCTGCAGCCCTCAGGACTCTCGCGCGGTCCGACGTTGTGATTAACGTAGGCTAGCCTTACCAACATTGTCAAGGCACCCCGCGGGACAAGTTGGCCCCGGCGTCGAGCAAGTAGAGGAAACGGCAGTAAAATGCGAAAGATGAACGGATTGGGCGATCTGGAGCGTGCGGTGATGGACTCCCTTTGGAAGAGTCCCACGCCTCAGACGGTTCGCCAGGTCCACGCGGATCTATCCCGCGACCGCTCGCTGGCCTACACCACGGTGATGACCGTGCTGCAGCGTCTGGCGAAGAAGAACCTGGTCACGCAGATCCGCGAGGACAGAGCCCACAAGTACGTTCCCACCCATCCACGCGAAGACCTCGTGGCGTCGTTGATGGTCGATGCGCTCAGCGAAGCGCACGCCCCCGGCTCTCGGCACGCGGCCCTCGTCAGCTTTGTCGGTCGAGTAGGCGCCGACGAAGCCGCCGCGCTGCGTCGTGCGCTCGATGAGCTCGAAGCAGCCCGCGGTACTCAAGAGACCAGCTAGATTCGCTTTAGTACCGTTGATTCACTCGCTTTCGTTCTATGTATTTACTTGCACGACTGATTCACCCTGCTATACAGCCCACCGCTAGGACAGCACTCGATGACCGCACTGCTCTTCGGCATCATGACGCTGGTTTTCGTCGGCCCTGCCCCTGAGGCGTTGTCGCGAGCCCAGTGGCCGATTCGTGCACCCCGGGCGGCCATGACGCTGTGGCAGGCCATCGCACTCGCTGCCGTGCTGTCTGCGTTCAGTTGCGGTCTGGCAATCGCGGCGAATCTGCTCTCCCCCGGCCCCGACGGCGCGCCGACGACCCATCCGCTGCGGGAGATCGAACGGGTCGGACTTCCTCTGTGGATCGCCTATGTGGGCGTCTTCGCGCTCACGCTGCTCATCGGCGCCCGCCTGATCTTCACGGTCGTTCGCGTCGGCGTACGCACCCGTGCTCGACGGGCGACGCATCGCCAACTCATCGACATCCTCGACCGATGCGACCGCTCCGATCAGTCGCATCCGCTGTTCGGTCGCGATATCCGCATGATCGACGTCGAGCAGCCACTCGCCTACTGCCTGCCCGGCATTCGGCAGCGCGTCGTGCTGAGCGAGGGCGTCGTGGCCAGGCTCTCGCGGGACGAACTCATCGCCGTCATCGCACACGAGCGTGCACACCTGCGCGCACGCCACGACCTCGTCCTCGAAGCGTTCATCGCGCTCCATGAAGCGTTTCCCCGCTTCGTACGTAGTTCCTCCGCGCTCGGTTCGGTCGAGCTTCTCGTCGAGGCCCTCGCCGACGACCAGGCGGTTCGAGCAACCGCACCGACGACACTCGGGCGCGCGCTTGTTGCATGCGCCGACGCCGTCGCACCACGCGGCGCGATGGCCGTCGGCGGGCCGACAACGCTGACCCGCGTCCATCGCCTCCGGCACGACCGCGCGCCGATCTGGCTGGTCACGGTGGCGTATTCGGGCGCGACCGCGATCCTGGTGGTGCCGACGCTGGCCGTCGCAATCCCCTGGCTGACCGAACTGAGCAGGCTCGTCGCGGCTCACTGATGCTCTCGTGCGCCGGGTCGGCGTGCGACACCGTCGACCGGTGTGGTTGCGACACTTCGGACACCACAGAACACAGGACGCCGCCTAGGCAATAGGCTGGTGACATGACCAACTCCGCCACACCGTCCGCGTCGTCGAAGGCCCAGATCGGAGTCACCGGCCTGGCAGTCATGGGCTCCAACATCGCCCGCAATTTCGCCCACCACGGCTACACCGTTGCACTCCACAATCGCTCCATCGCCAAGACCGATGCTCTCCTTGATGAGCACGGCAGCGAGGGCAACTTCATCCGCACCGAGACGATGCAGGAGTTCGTCGACGCGTTGGAGAAGCCACGTCGCGTGTTGATCATGGTCAAGGCGGGCGACCCCACCGATGCGGTCATCTCTGAGCTGGCCGACGTGATGGAGAAGGGCGACATCATCATTGATGGCGGCAACTCCCTCTACACCGACACGATCCGTCGCGAGGCCGCGATGGCCGAGCGCGGCCTGAACTTCATCGGCGCGGGCATCTCCGGCGGCGAGGAAGGCGCACTCAACGGTCCGTCGATCATGCCCGGCGGCCCCGCGGTGTCGTACGAATCGGTCGGTCCGATGCTCGAGAAGATCTCCGCACACGTCGACGGCGAACCCTGTTGCACCCACATCGGCCCCGACGGCAGCGGCCACTTCGTGAAGATGGTCCACAACGGCATCGAGTACGCCGACATGCAGCTCATCGGCGAGGCGTACGACCTGATGCGTCGCGGCCTCGGCATGGAACCCGCCGAGATCGCCGACGTCTTCGCCGAGTGGAACAAGGGCGAACTCGAGAGCTACCTGGTCGAGATCACCGCGCAGGTGCTGGCCCAGGTCGACGCCGAGACCGGAAAACCACTCGTCGACGTCATCGTCGACCAGGCGGGCCAGAAGGGCACCGGCCGGTGGACGGTGAAGGCCGCACTCGATCTCGGCATCCCGGTGACCGGGATCGCGGAGGCGGTGTTCGCCCGAGCGCTGTCGAGTGCTGCCGACCAGCGGTCCGCGGCAACGTCGCTGGCGTCGGGAACGCTCGCAGAGGCTCCGAAAGACAAAGAGCAGTTCGTCGAGGACATCCGCCGCGCGCTCTACGCCTCCAAGATGGTCGCCTACGCCCAGGGATTCGACGAGATCAGCGCGGGCAGCCAGGAGTACAACTGGAACGTCGACCGCGGCTCGCTCGCCACGATCTGGCGAGGCGGCTGCATCATCCGCGCGAAGTTCCTCAACCGTATTCGCGACGCGTACGCCGACAACGCCGACCTGCCGAGCCTGCTGCTCGCGCCCTACTTCACCGACGCCGTGGAGTCGTCCCTCGACAGTTGGCGACGAGTGGTGTCGGCGGCGACGCTGATGGGAGTGCCCGTACCGGCGTTCGCCTCATCGATCTCCTACTACGACGGATTGCGCAGCGACCGGCTGCCTGCCGCCCTGACGCAGGGCCTGCGCGACTACTTCGGCGCGCACACCTACAAGCGCGTCGACAAGCCCGGAACCTTCCACACGCTCTGGGGCCAGGATCGCACCGAGGTGAAGACCGACTGAACGTCGAGGGTGAAGACAGTCTGAACGCAGCGGGCGGAGAGCGACTCGACCCGGAGGATCTGTCGCGGGTGCTTATCCTCTCTCCGCACCTCGACGATGCGGTGTATTCGGCTGGTGCGGCGCTGTCGGCGATGGACGACGTCATCGTCGTGACGATGTTGGCCGGTCGGCCGGATCCGCCTCAGCACACGGAGTGGGATCGCTCGACCGGCTTCGCGTCGTCGACCGAAGCACTCGACGTCCGCCGAGCAGAGGACGAGAAGGCCGTCGCGACGATAGGTGGTCGCGCGGTGCACCTCGACTTCCTCGACCAGCAGTACGGTGGCGCCGACCTCGGGGCGCTGAGCGGCGCGGTATCCGAACTGGTGGAAACCCACCGACCGCAGATCGTCATCGGGCCGCTCGGTGTCAGGCATGCCGACCACCTGCTCGTACGCAACGCGGTTCTGGCGGCTCGGGTGCCGGTCCCCCTGTGGATGTACGCGGACCTGCCGTACTGCAACTACAGCCGCAGCGACGAGATGGCCAGCCGCGACGTGTTGCGTTGGCGCGGATGCGTGCTCGACGATGTGCAACCGGCTGCTGGTTCGATGGATCTCAAACGCGCGGCCGTCGAGTGCTACCCCACCCAGAACACGCAGTTCGGCATCGACAAAATTGTTGCGCCCGAACGTTTCTGGGCCGTCTCGCGTGATCTCTGACGGCGTCCGGGTGCGCAGCACCCGCGCCTGATCTCACGCGGCGACCTGCGGGAGGCGCAGGCGTCGGCCATGCGCTCCGTCACCCCAGGTCGGGCGATTTCGCGTAATGCTGGCCCGGGCGCGGTCCATCCTGCAGAGGTGCGTACACAACTGTGACGTCAGCGGGGCGCCGAGACAATTATTGTCGTGGCGCCGCGCTGACGACCGGATTGTGTACGTACCGCGGCCGTGCTCCCACGAGCGCGCGCGTTCACGGCGGTCAGCGAGTGCTCAGCACCCGCGCGTACGCCGACGGCGAGGCCGCCATGCCGACCGCGAACGCCGCGGAACGTAGCTGACCAGCGGCGACCAGCGGTACGACGTCGACGAGCGACGACCTCTGACGCGACTCCGCGATCAGGGACCGCACGACGTCGGGGTCACCGGTGCCGGCCTGCGCAGCGCGCATGGCCATGTGTGCGGCAGGTATGAGCACCTCTCGGTAGCGAAACGCGCGGGCGAGCGAGCGGTTCCGACTCGATCCCCAACGACTCGATCCCCAGAACGCGTCGCGCTCGCGAAGTTCCGGGGCAAGCCGGGCCACCTCGTCGCCCATCGCGAAGACCTCGGCGGTGTGCGTGCAAGTGACCTGCGACGTCGACTCGGGATGCTGTCGATACCAGAGCAGCGGCTCGTCGACCAGGGCGACGCGGTCGGCCCGCAGCGCGATGCGCAGCGTCGCGGCCATATCCTCATACGCCCTGCGCTCGTCCCAGGGTGCGTCGCCGAGCACCGCGCGGCGGAACAATCGTGCCGGCGGATACGCCTTCACCCTGCCCCGCATGAGCATTCGGGCGAATTCGTGGCCGTCGACAAATCGCCGCCGCATTCGACGTTCGGCAACGCCGAGAGCAGCCCCAGCAGGATCGACGAACATCGTTCGGCAGGAAGCGAAGTCGGCATGTTCTCGGACCAGCGCGTCGAGCATGCGCGCGGTGAATGTGGGGTCGGCGAGGTCGTCGCTGTCGAAGAACCAGATCACGTCGCCGGTTGCTGCACGCACGCCGGCGTTGCGCGCATAGCCCGCGCCACGGTTGCGGTCGAGTTCGACAACGCGGTGGTCGACACCAGCCGACGTGAGGATGTACGTCGCCACCGCGATCGACCCGTCGTCGCCACGGTCGTCGACCAGGACGACTTCGTCGACTGGCCTGACTTGCCGCAGGATCGCGCGCAGAGACGGCTCGATGTACCGCGCACTCCGATACACGGGTATGACTACGGACAGGCGCGTCTGATCGGGCGTCGGCGCCACCTTGCCCACGTCACTCCTCGCCCTCAGTCACTTCACAGCGGTTTGCCAGCAAAGTTAGCCTAGCCTTCCCCGCAAGAAAAGACTCCGATCGCCCGACGCGCCGAACGGCAACAACCCGCGATCGCAGCCGAGTCATCGCCGGGTACAGTGTGTGTACGTGCGCTTTCTCTCGGGACACTCGCCCGCTTACGACCTCACCTACGACGATGTCTTCGTCGTTCCGTCACGCAGTGACGTGATCTCCCGCTTCGACGTCGACCTCGCCTCCTCCGACGGCTCCGGCACGACCATCCCCGTCGTCGTCGCGAACATGACCGCTGTCGCCGGAAAGCGGATGGCTGAAACCGTCGCCCGCCGGGGCGGATTGGTCGTGTTACCGCAGGACCTACCGATCCCGGCCGTGGAGTCGAGCATCGCGTTCGTCAAGTCGCGCGACCTCGTCGCCGACACCCCGGTCACGCTCGAACTCGACGATTCGGTCAGCGACGCGCTCGCACTGATCACCAAACGTGCGCACGGCATCGTCGTGGTCGTCGACCGTGACGGGCGGCCCGTCGGCACCGTCGACGAGGCGGCCTGTACCGACGTCGACCGCTTCACCCGACTCGGCGACGTCCTCGACCGCGGGTTCGTCTCAGTGGCTGCCGGAACAGACGTCCGGGAGGTCTTCGAGATCCTCGACGCCGCGCACCAGCACGCGGCGATCATGCTCGACGGCGACGGACGCCTCACCGGCGTGGTCACCCGGACTGGCGCACTGCGCAGCGGCATCTACCGCCCTGCCGTCGACGACGAGAACCGCCTCCGCATCGCGACAGCCGTCGGCATCAACGGCGACGTCGTCGGCAAGGCGAAGGCACTCGTGGCCGCCGGTTCCGACCTCCTGGTCATCGACACGGCACACGGCCACCAGGAGAAGATGCTCTCGGCGCTCGAAGCTGTCGCAACGGCCGACCTCGGCGTCCCGTTGGCCGCCGGAAACGTCGTGTCGGCCGCGGGCACACGCGACCTCATCAACGCCGGAGCCGACATCGTGAAGGTCGGCGTCGGGCCCGGCGCGATGTGCACGACGCGGATGATGACCGGCGTCGGACGGCCGCAGTTCTCCGCGGTCGCCGAATGTTCAACCACCGCAGCAGAACTCGGCAAGCACGTGTGGGCCGATGGAGGTGTCCGCCATCCTCGCGACGTCGCGCTTGCCATTGCCGCAGGCGCGTCGAACGTGATGATCGGGTCGTGGTTCGCGGGGACCTACGAGTCGCCCGGCGACCTCAAGCGCGACGCGTCGGGCGCGCTCTACAAGGAGAGCTTCGGGATGGCGTCCAAGCGCGCTGTCGCAGCACGCACCTCTGCCGACAGCGCTTTCGACCAGGCCCGCAAGGCTCTGTTCGAGGAGGGCATCTCCAGTTCACGGATCAAGCTCGACGCCGAGCGTCCGAGCGTCGAAGACCTCATCGACCACATCTGTTCGGGTGTGCGCAGCACGGCGACCTACACCGGCGCGCGATCACTCGGCGAGCTGCGCGAGCGCGTGGTTCTCGGAGTGCAGTCGCCCGCAGGCTTCGCCGAGGGCAAACCGCTACCGACAGGTTGGTGAGCCCTCGCCACCGACGCCGCACCTAGAATGGTCTGCGTTGCCCACGGAGTGCACCGACTCCGTGGCGCTGTCCCCAGCCACTCGGTGCGTCATGGAGGGATCGCCTGTGCCACAGGCACCGGACGCTCTACCTCGACACGAAGGTGACACGTGCAGGCGCTGATCATCGTCGCCAGCCTGATCGGCTTCATAGCGCTGACACTTGGTACCGCGATCTTCGTCGCAGCCGAGTTCTCCCTCACGGCGCTCGAACGGTCAGCTGTCGAATCCGAGGTCGCCACGCGCGGCGACCGTCGTTCACGCATTGTGCAACGCGCGCACAAGACGCTGTCGTTCCAGCTCTCGGGCGCACAGCTCGGTATCACGATCACGACGCTGATCACCGGCTATATCGCCGAGCCGGTGCTGGCACAGATCCTCGGTCCCGTATTCCGCGCGATGGGCGTGAGCGAATCGGTCGCGTCGGTCCTCTCACTCGTTTTCGCGCTGCTCATCGCGACGTCGCTGTCGATGGTGCTCGGCGAGCTGGTCCCCAAGAACATCGCCATCGCACGTCCGATGGCGGTGGCACGCGCCACCGCAGCCCCTCTCGCCTACTTTTCGCTGGCGTTCCGCTGGGTCATCCGGGGTCTCAACGGCGCCGCGAACTGGATCGTCCGTCGGATGGGTATCGAGCCCGCCGAGGAACTGCGGTCGGCGCGGTCACCGTCGGAGTTCGGTTCGCTCGTACGCAACTCGGCCAAACAGGGGTCGATCGACCCGGAGACCGCGATGCTCGTCGATCGGTCACTCAAGTTCGGTGAACTCACCGCAGAGGATCTGATGACGCCGCGCGTCACGGTCGAATACCTCGACCGCGACGATACGATTCGCGACCTCGTCATGGCGACGTCGCGGACCGGACATTCACGCTTCCCGATCGTCAACGACGGCGATCTCGACGACATGATCGGCGTCGTCCACATCAAGCAGGCGTTCACCGTCGCCCCGGAAGAACAACTCTCGACGTCCCTCTCGTCGATAGCGCGCTCGGTACCCACCGTCCCGACGACTCTCGACGGCGACGCGCTGATGGAGCAGATCCGTGCCGACGGCATGGAGGTCTGCGTCGTGATCGACGAGTACGGCGGCACTGCCGGCATCGTGACGACCGAGGACCTCATCGAAGAGATTCTCGGCGACGTCACCGACGAGCACGACGACGAGCGCGCCGACGTCCAGGTCGACGCCAACGGATACCTGCTCTCGGGACTGCTCCGCACCGACGAGGTCGCAGACGCCACCGGCTACCGCGCTCCCGATGGCCCGTATGACACGCTCGGCGGGCTTGTGATGAACGAACTCGGTCGCATCCCGGCAGCAGGCGATTCCGTCGACCTCCCGATGGTCGTGTCTCTGCGCGACGACGACGAAGACGAATCCGACGAGGAGTTCGACACCACCCCGTGGAATGCGACCGTCGTCGCGATGGACGGTCGACGCGTCGACGTCGTGCGACTGACACCCATCACATCCGACGACGCATCGAGCGACAGCCCGGGAGCTCATGATGAATGACGCATGGGCAATCGTTCTCACCGTGGTGTTGCTCGCGGGCAACGCATTTTTCGTCGGCGCTGAATTCTCCCTCATCTCGGCACGACGCGACCGACTGGAAGCGCTCGCCGAGAGCGGAAAATCGCGGGCACGCACCGTGATCCGCGCAAGCGAGCATCTCTCGCTCATGCTCGCGGGCGCGCAGTTGGGCATCACGATCTGTTCGATCCTGCTCGGTCGCGTCGGCGAACCGGCCGTCGCACACATCCTCGAGCTACCACTCGAGGTCGCACATGTCCCCGAGTCGCTGCTGCACCCCATCTCGTTCGCCGTGGCGCTCGGACTCGTTGCGGTGCTGCACATCCTGCTCGGCGAGATGGTGCCCAAGAACATCGCGCTCGCCGGTCCGGAACGCGCAGCCATGCTGCTCGTCCCTGTTCACCTCGGCTTCATCAAGATCGTCCGCCCGCTCATCGCGTTCTACAACTGGCTGGCGAACATCACGCTTCGCGCATTGCGCGTCGAGCCGAAGGACGAGCTCGATTCGACGGTCTCGCCCGTCGAACTCGCGCAGATGCTCGGCGAGTCCCGTGAGGAAGGCCTGATCGACGCGGAGGAACACGAGCGTCTGACCCGCGCACTGCGGTCGGTCGCCCGCACGGTGTCGGAGGTGATGATCCCGCTCGATCGGATGCGCAGCGTCGACGTCGAGGTCGATCCGGTGACCGGTGGCGTCGGCCCCACCCTCGGGTCGGTCGAGCGAGCCGTCAGCGACACCGGTTTCTCCCGGTTCCCGGTGCGCGGCCTCGACGGCACCTTCACCGGCTACCTCCACCTGAAGGACGTGCTCGACGACATCCTCGACGGCAACGTCGGCCAGGAGACGATCATCGGCGTCGACAAGATCCGTCCACTTCCGGTGATCGGCATCGACACCCCACTCGACGACGCGACGCGCGCCCTGCGCCGCACCAGCTCGCACCTCGGCGCGGTGGTCGACGACTCGGGACGCACCGTCGGCATCGTGGCGCTCGCCGACCTCGTGGAGGAGTTCGTCGGCACCGTCCGCGACGAGACGCACCGGGTGTGACCACGGCGCACGCGACTCCCAGCCCTGTCGAGCTCTCGAACCCTGTCCTCTCCCCCGACGTCTTATCCCCCGACGTCTTATCCCCTGCCGTCTTATCTCCCGACGTCTGGCAGGCGCGTCGCGCCGATCACGAGGCGCGCGTCGAAGAACTCGTCGGGCCCTACCTGCGGTCGAGGGCGCAGGGCGAAAAGCACCCCGTCCTCGACTTCTTGTTCACCTACTACTCGGCACGCCCCTCCCACATACGACGCTGGCACCCCGGCTACGGCGTCGTGCTGGCGGCACCGGGAACCACGGGCGACCGCGGCCAAGCGCGCGTCCTCGAAGAGCTGTCGACCCTTCGCGGCTACACCCGGACTCCCGGCGGGGGCGTGACGGTCGACCCGGCGTTCCTGACCGAACGGCGTGGTGCGCTGCTCGCCACCTGTGCACTGCTCGACGCCACCGCCTCCCGCCCCGCCCGCCTGGGATGCTTCGGTCTGCACGAGTGGGCGATGGTCTACCGCACCGACGCTCCCCGACATTCCGTCCCGCTGCGGCTCGGACCCGCGGCGACCGACGCCGTCGTCGAATCGATGCCGTTGCGGTGCACGCACTTCGACGCTTTCCGCTTCTTCACCGACGCGGCTCGTCCACGAAACGAGTCGACGTTGTCGCGGCAGACACAGATCGAGCACGAACAACCCGGCTGTCTGCACGCGACCATGGACCTGTACCGCGCATGCATCAACCTCGCGCCGCTGATTCCCGCGGAGCTGACACTCGCCGCGTTCGAGCTCGCACTCACCGCCCGCGAGCTCGACATGCGAGCGAGTCCCTACGACCTGCGAGACCTCGGCTACGCGCCGGTCGAGATCGAGACGCCCGCGGGGCGGGCCGAGTACGTCCGCGAGCAGTCGGCCATCGCCGATCGTGGCGCCGAGCTGCGGGGCACGCTGCGTTCTCACCTCGGCGTGCTGCTCGACGCCTGCTGACGACGCGATTTACCTCGCGGGTAACATGGAGCGCGTTCACGATCGCCCCTGTTGTCCCGATGAGGGCTGATGACGTGCGCGGATTCGACACCGAAGCCGCAACGCCACCGGCTTCCGGGCCACCGGAGAAGGAAGGCTCTTATGTCGGACCAGACCCCTGCCGTTGACTCCACCGCCCGCACGAATGTGGAGGGCCTTCAGGTTGCCACCGTCCTCTACGACTTCATCAACAACGAGGCGCTTCCGGGCTCGGGTGTCGACAAGGACACCTTCTGGAAGGGCGCCGCTGCCGTCATCAACGACCTCGCACCCCGCAACCGTGAACTGCTCGCGGTGCGTGACGACCTGCAGAGCAAGATCGACGCGTGGCACCGCGACCACAAGGGCGTCGACTTCTCCGACCCCGCGGTGTTCGGCGAGTACAAGCAGTTCCTCACCGAGGTCGGCTACCTCGCCGAGGTGCCCGCCGACTTCCAGATCGGCACCACAAACGTCGACCGCGAGATCTCCGAGACGGCCGGACCTCAGCTCGTCGTGCCGATCCTCAACGCGCGATTCGCACTGAACGCGTCCAACGCACGCTGGGGCTCGCTCTACGACGCCCTGTACGGCACCGACGTCATCAGCGACGAGGGCGGCGCCGAGAAGGGCAAGGGCTACAACAAGGTTCGCGGCGACAAGGTCATCGCGTACGCAAAGAGCTTCCTGGACAAGGCTGTTCCGCTCGAACAGTGCAGCTACACCGACGTCACCAAGATCGCCGTGGTCGACGGCGCGGTCCAGGTGACGCTCGCCGACGGCACGACGTCGACCCTCGCCGATCCCTCAGCGTTCGCGGGCTACACCGGCGACGCGGCGTCCCCCGCGTCGGTCCTGTTGCGCCACAACGGCTTGTACCTCGACATCGAGATCGACCCGTCGTCGCCGATCGGGCAGACCGATCCGGCAGGCATCAAGGACGTCGTGATGGAGTCGGCGATCACCACGATCATGGACTTCGAGGACTCGGTCGCCGCAGTCGACGCCGACGACAAGGTCCTCGGCTACCGCAACTGGCTCGGACTCAACAAGGGCGACCTGTCCGAAGAGGTCAGCAAGGGCGGCAAGACGTTCACCCGCGTGCTCAACCCCAACCGGACCTACACCGCGCCCGACGGCACGGGCTTCGACCTGCACGGTCGTTCGCTGCTGTTCGTGCGCAATGTCGGCCACCTCATGACCAACCCCGCTGTTCTCGACGCCGAGGGCAACGAGGTGCCCGAGGGCATCCTCGACGCTCTGGTCACCTCGCTCGCGGGCATTCACGGATTGAGCGAGGACGGTCTGCAGAACTCGCGCACGGGTTCGATCTACATCGTCAAGCCCAAGATGCACGGACCCGACGAGGCCGCGTTCACCGTTGAGTTGTTCGGTCGTGTGGAGAAGGTTCTCGGCCTGCCGGAGAACACCCTCAAGGTCGGCATCATGGACGAGGAGCGCCGCACCTCGGTGAACCTCAAGGCCTCGATCAAGGCCGCAGAAGACCGTGTGGTGTTCATCAACACCGGCTTCCTCGACCGCACCGGCGACGAGATCCACACCTCCATGGAGGCGGGTGCGATGATCCGCAAGGGCGAGATGAAGAAGGCCAAGTGGATGGTCACCTACGAGGACTCCAACGTCGACATCGGTCTGCACGCCGGTCTCCAGCACAAGGCGCAGATCGGTAAGGGCATGTGGGCCATGACCGACCTGATGGCCGACATGGTCGAGCAGAAGATCGCACAGCCCGAGGCCGGCGCGAGCACCGCGTGGGTGCCCTCACCCACCGGCGCGACACTGCACGCGATGCACTACCACCTCGTCGATGTGTTCGAGCGCCAGGACGAGATCGCCAAGCGCGACCCGGCATCGGTCGACGACATCCTGACCATTCCGCTGGCACCGAAGACCGACTGGTCCGACGCGGAGAAGAAGGAAGAACTCGACAACAACTGCCAGTCGATCCTGGGCTACGTGGTGCGCTGGATCGACCACGGCGTCGGCTGTTCCAAGGTTCCCGACATCCACGACGTCGCGCTCATGGAAGACCGCGCAACGCTGCGCATCTCCAGCCAGCTGCTCGCCAACTGGATTCATCACGGGATCGTCACCGCCGACGACGTCGTCGCTGCGCTCGAGCGGATGGCCCCGGTGGTCGATCGGCAAAACGCTGACGATCCGACCTATTCGCCGATGGCTCCGGATTTCGACACGAATATCGCATTCCAGGCCGCCAAGGAACTTATCCTCGAGGGAGCGAAGCAGCCGAGCGGCTACACCGAGCCGATCCTGCATCGCAAGCGCCGCGAGTACAAGGCTGCCGCGGCCAAGGCGTGAACACGCGTGAGGTCCCGGACGGACGCCCTTTCTGTCCGGGACCTCGCACGCGACAACGGAGGCGGTAGTGGCGCATCATCGGGTAACCGGTGGCGGAAGCGGAATCAGGCAGCGGGGGATCAGCCGCGGGCTGGTGTTCGTATTACTCGCTCTCGTGCTGATAGCCGCCGTGATCGTGGCATGGCAGCAACTCGGCGACCACCTCGACAAGCAGGCTGATTCTGCCGCTGCCTCGTGCATCGAGGGGCCCGCGACGGTCGACGTCGTAGCCGACGCCGACGTCGCTCCGGCACTGATCGCGATCGCTCGCGA
The DNA here is from genome assembly GCF_001665475.1 of Gordonia sp. 852002-51296_SCH5728562-b. Lineage (NCBI taxonomy): Bacteria > Bacillati > Actinomycetota > Actinomycetes > Mycobacteriales > Gordoniaceae > Gordonia > Gordonia sp. 852002-51296_SCH5728562-b. The sequence continues at coordinate 25,634 of NZ_LZMI01000081.1, forward strand.
GTTCGGTGCGAGCAAACCCGTCGTCCGCGACCACTGCATCACCGTCGCCGTGCGTGCGGGCGACGCGAAGACCACCCTGGACGGGCTGGCCGGAAATTGGGACGCCGCGTCGATGGGCGCGTTTCCCGCCGCGTGGATTCCGCAGTCGTCGGTATGGGCCGCAGAGTTGGCTCAGGCGAAACCGTCGGCACTCGAGGGCACACCGACGTCGTTGGTGACCTCACCGGTGGTTCTTGCGACGTCAGCAGAACTGGGCAGCAAGATCGACGGCAAGATCGACTGGGGCCAGGTCCCGACGCTGCAGCAACGCGACGACAGCCTCCGCGACTTCGACATCACGGGCTGGGGTTCGCTGCGCATGGCGATGCCGCTCGGCGCGCAGTCCGACGCGTCCTCGCTCGCCGCACAGGCGGTAGCCATGCGCGTCATGCGCACCACCGGGCCACTGACCAACGACGACGCCTCATCCGATCGCGTCGCGTCGAGCGTCGGTGCGATGCTCGACGGCGCGCCCCAATCACCCGACGGCAGCCCTGTCGGCGCGGCGACGGTCATGCGCGACGCGACCGACGCGAAAACCTCGCCCATCCACGCTGTTCCGATCACCGAGCAGCAGCTCTACAAACTCACCCGCGAGGATGCGACGGCCCGACTCGCCGAGATCGTGCCGAGCGGCCCGACACCCTTTGCCGATTTCCCGATCATCCGGCTCGCCGGTGATCAGGTCTCGCCCGTGTCGAGCGCCGCGATCGCCGACTTCTTCCGCTTCGCCCAAGACCAGAAGCACCTGTCGTTGCTGACGTCGCAGGGATTCCGCGGCAATGCACCGCTACCGCCCGCGACCAAGACCGTCGGATTCCCGATCACCAAGGAGCCGATGCCGCAGCCCGAGAACTCGGCCATCGTGACGATCAACAAACTCGTCTACGGACGCGACTTCGGCCCCTCCGCCTGAACCGAGACGGTCAGTCCGCGAACGCCTCGATCGGCGGGCACGAGCAGACGAGGTTTCGGTCTCCGTAGGTGCCGTCGATACGACGCACCGCCGGGAAGACCTTGGCGCGCGCACCCGCGGACGGCAATCCCTGGGGATAGACCGCTTCTTGGCGGGAGTAGGCGTGATCCCATTCGGCGACAAGGCATTCCGCGGTGTGCGGTGCTCCGCGCAGCGGGTTGTCGTCGACGGTCCAGGTGCCGTCGCCCACCTTGTCGATCTCGGCACGAATGGCGATCATCGCGTCGCAGAAGGCGTCGATCTCGTCGAGGTTCTCACTCTCGGTCGGCTCGACCATCAGGGTGCCCGCCACCGGGAAGCTCATCGTCGGCGCGTGGAAACCGTAGTCGGCCAATCGCTTTGCGACGTCGTCGACGGTCACGCCGGTTTCCTTCGTCAGCCCGCGGAGATCCAGGATGCACTCGTGCGCGACCCATCCACCGTCGCCGGTGTAGAGCACCGGGTAGTGATCGCCGAGGCGTCGGGCGATGTAGTTTGCCGACGCGATCGCGGTTAGTGTGGCGCGACGCAGCCCGTCGGCGCCCATCATGGCGACGTAGGCGTAGGTGATCGGGAGGATCGACGCCGAGCCGTACGGCGCCGCCGAAATCGTTGCCGCACCGGGCAGTTCGTCGGCGAGGGGGTGTCCGGGCAGGAACGGCGCCAGGTGCGAGCGCACCGCGATCGGCCCGACGCCCGGACCACCACCGCCGTGCGGGATGCAGAAGGTCTTGTGCAGATTCAGGTGACTGACGTCGCCGCCGAACCGACCGGGGCGCGCAACTCCGACCAGCGCGTTGAGGTTCGCACCGTCGATGTAGACCTGACCGCCTGCATCGTGGACTGCCGCGCAGATGTCGCGGATGTCGTGCTCGAACACACCGTGGGTCGACGGGTAGGTGATCATGATCGCTGCCAGTGACTCACCATGAGCGTCGATCTTGGCGCGCAGGTCATCGACGTCGACATCACCGTTCTCGCGGCACGCGACGACCACGACGCGCATGCCCGCCATCACCGCGGACGCCGCGTTGGTGCCGTGCGCGCTCGACGGGATCAAGCAGATGTCACGAGCCGCGTCGTCCCGGCTGAGGTGATACTGGCGAATCGCGAGCAGGCCGGCGAACTCACCCTGCGAACCGGCGTTCGGCTGAAGGCTCACGCTGTCGTAGCCGGTGATCGTCACCAGCCACTGTTCGAGGTTGGCGATCAGTTCGCGAATGCCTGCGCCGTCGCTGTCCGGCGCGAAGGGGTGCAGCCGGGTGAATTCGGGCCAGGTGATGGGCTCCATCTCGGTGGTGGCATTGAGCTTCATGGTGCACGACCCGAGTGGAATCATGCTCCGGTCGAGCGCGATGTCCTTGTCCGACAGGGCACGAAGGTAACGCAACATCGACGTCTCGGTGCGGTACCTGTTGAAAGCCGGATGCGTCAGGAACTCACTCGTCCGAGTCTCGATCGACTGCGCGAAACCGCGCGGCGTCACACCTGCCACCTCGAACACCTCGAGGACCCCATCGATGTCTGCGGCCGAGGTGGTCTCGTCGCACGCGATCGACACCGTGTCGGCATCCACCCTGCGCAGGTTGATTCCCGCGCGGTGGGCATCGGCGACGATGGCGTCTGCGCGACCGTCCACGCGGACCTGCACCGTGTCGAAGAAGGTCGCGTGTTCGACGCTGAATCCGGCGGCGCTCAGACTGTCGGCGAGCGTCACGGCATGTGCGTGTACCCGACGTGCGATGGCGCGCAAGCCTTCTGGGCCGTGGTATGCGGCATACATCGCCGCCACGATAGCCAGCAGCACCTGCGCGGTGCAGATGTTGCTTGTCGCCTTCTCGCGGCGGATGTGCTGCTCACGTGTCTGCAGCGCCAACCGATAGGCGAGGTTGTCGTCGGCGTCCTTGGAGACACCGACGAGACGCCCGGGGAGCTGACGAGAAAGCTTGGCGCGCACCGACAAGTAGCCTGCATGCGGTCCACCGAAGCCCATCGGCACGCCGAATCGCTGGGGGGTCCCGAAGCACACATCGGCACCCTGCTCTCCGGGCGGCGTGATGAGGGTCAGTGCGAGGAGATCGGCCCCGACCGTGACCAGAGCACCGGCCTCGTGCGCGGCGTCGATGATCGGCGCGACGTCGAGGATTCGACCCGACGCTCCCGGCGTCTGGAGGATGACACCGAAATAGTCGCCGTCGGGAAGCCCACATCCCGGCAGCCCCGGATTCAGCGTCGCCTCGACGACCTCGATACCGAGCGGCAGTGCGCGGGTGTCGATGACAGCCCTGGTCTGCGGGAAGAGATCGGAGTCGACGACGAGCCGAGTCGACTTCGACTTTCCGGCACGCCGCATGAGCGTCATGGCTTCGGCGGCGGCGGTGGCCTCGTCGAGCATCGACGCGTTCGCCACCTCCATGGTCGTGAGGTCGGAGACCATCGTCTGGAAGTTCAGCAGCGCCTCGAGCCTGCCCTGGCTGATCTCCGGCTGGTACGGCGTGTACGCGGTGTACCAGGCCGGATTCTCGACGACGTTGCGCAGGATGACGCCGGGCGTGATGGTGTCGTAGTAGCCGAGACCGATCATCGACCGGTTGACGGTGTTCTTCGATGCCAGCGCCGACAGACGCTCGAGCGCCTCCTGCTCGGTCAGCGGGGCGTCGAGTGCCGACAGCCCGTTGTCCGACGGATCGTCGAGGATCAGTGACGGCACGACCCGCCGAGCGAGGTCGTCGAGTGACTCGACGCCGAGGAGCGCGAGGATTCTGGCGGTCTCATCCGCGTCCGGCCCGACGTGGCGGTCGACGAAGGCAGCAGACGTGAACTCGGAGCCGCGGATCTCAGGGGTCGAGGCATCGACGGATGTCATGGGGTGGAACCTCTCGCGCGCACCGGTCGTACCGGCGGGTCGGCCCTCCCCCTCTGTCATGCCGCGGGGCGGCGCCTGAGAGATTCAGTCATCGTGTCAGCGATGACACGAGAACCTTTCACCGTGGGCGGGTAACGGCTTGGCCGTCACCACTTTCCAGAGACGCCGTCGACAGTACGGTCCGGGTGCCTGAGAGTTTGACGAGGAGGTGTTGCTCCTTCGGCGGCCATTCGAGATGACGCTCTCCCGTACTGCAGCGACGCGTTGTTCAGTCTACCCGTACGCTCATCCGGTTCGGCGAGTGCGGTTCTTGCGACGCGCTGCGAGTTCGTCTTCGGGGGCCGACTCGGTGACTCCACCGTCGGCTCGTTCGCCGGGGAAATCGGCGATGGCGCCGGTCAGCTCGCGCATGGCACCGTTGACCGCGATGCCGAACACGCCCTGTCCGCCCTGCAGGAGGTCGACGACCTCTTCGGCAGATGTGCACTCGTAGACGGTGGTGCCGTCGGAGAACAGGGTGATCCCGGCAAGATCTTCGACGCCGCGCTGGCGCAGGTGATCGACGGCGACGCGGATGTTCTGCAACGAGATACCGGTGTCGAGCAGACGCTTGACGATCTTGAGGACCAGGATGTCCTTGAAGGAATAGAGGCGCTGACTGCCCGAGCCCGCCGCACCGCGGATGGACGGCACGACGAGTGACGTGCGTGCCCAGTAGTCGAGTTGTCGGTAGGTGATTCCGGCGATCTGGCACGCGCTCGGCACCCGGTAGCCGACGAGTTCGTCGGGAACGGTGTCGTTGGGGAAGAGTCCCGGTGCAATGTCGTCGAGGCTGCCCTGGGTAGCCCTGCGACGCGGGGTCGGGTCGTCCGACGGGTGCCCGGCTTCCACGCCGACGCTGCCGTCGGTCGTCGTCTCGCTGTCTGACGGCTGACCATCTTCACCGTCGAACGGCATATCGCCCACTGCAGACTCCCTCGCCACGCTCGGATCGGACCGGTGCGGACCTGCAACCACGATACGCCGCCGAACCCGATCTGCTCTCCACCATCGGGTGTGTCCCCGACGATCACGTGCGTGACCGTATGTCGCGGCGATGCACCGAATCAATGCGACGCGCCCTAAGACTCAACCTCAACTTGAGATCGAGACAAACGGTGATCTCCGGGATATGGAACCGTGACGTGTCGCTGCAGCGCCGTACAGAAAGCTACGAAACCATCCGCCGAGTCAGGCTCCGCCGCTGGCCTTGAAGTCGTCGGGCGAAACGTTGTCGAGAAATTCGCGGAACTTCTCCACCTCGTCCTCTTTCGCCTCGGGACCGTCTTCGGATTCCTCGTCGGGAATCAACAGGCCCGCCTCGGCAAGGACTTCCTCGTCGGCGATGATCGGCACCTCGGCGCGCATCGCGACCGCGATCGAATCCGACGGACGCGCCGACACCCGCACATCGCCGGAGAAGACCATCTCGGCGTAGAAGGTGCCCTCCTGCATGTCGACGATGCGCACCTCGACGAGTGTCTGCCCGAACTCTTCGATGAGGTTCACGATCAGGTCATGGGTGAGCGGCCGGGGCGGCTCGATCCCTTTTTGGCGCAACGCGATCGACGCCGCCTCGCTCTGCCCGATCCAGATGGGCAGGTAGCGCTCGCCGTCTACTTCACGCAGAAGCAGAACCGGCTGACTCTGCGGCGGCTCGACTCGAATGCCCACCACACGCATCTCGCTCATCTCGCACCTCCCGAGCCGTCAATGATTGCCATCGACGCTACACCGACTGGACCCGCAGCGGCGTCGTGGCGAGATACACAGCACCGGCGCGCCGTGTCGCAATCGTCGAGAAGGACGTCAATCGAGCACGCCGCGCACGGCCTGCTTGACAAGTTGCGTGTGCAGGGTCACCGAGAGTGCGGCGATTTCGCGGATGAGTTCCTCGGCACGGTCACGGGCACCGGTGCCCTTGCCCTTCGCGATCGGGTTGGCGATCTGCGCGACGAGTCCTGCCTCACGATCCGCGGACACCTTGAACGCGCGCAGATGTCTGGTCTCCACGCCGTAGTTGGCGAGGGCCGCTGCGGCTTCGACGAGCCGTACCGCGTCCTCGTCGAAGAATCCTGCAGGTCCGGATGTCAGTAGACCGTTGCGCTGGAGTTCGGTCACGAACGCCGAATCGACTCCGGTTCGCTCGATGAGAGTCTCGCGGGAGACGCGACCACCACGCGCCGAGAAGTCGGTGGCCGGTGCGACGACGCTGCGCGCCGTCGACAGTGCAGGTGTGCCACCTGCGCCGAATCCCCCGTCGCCGTGGTCGATGGCGTCGAGTTGCTCTTTGATGACCTTGAGCGGCAGGTAGCGATCGCGCTGTGCCGTGAGCACGAAACGCAGGCGCTCACAGTCGGACTGACTGAATCGCCGGTAGCCCGACGGCGCGCGTTCGGGCGTGACAAGCCCTTCGGCTTCGAGGAAACGAATCTTTGAGATCGTCACATCGGGAAAGTCCTCGCGCAGCAGCGCGAGGACCGACCCGATGGACATCGATCCCCCGCCGCGCGCGTCCGCAGTCGAGGCCGGCACGGTGTCAGGCGCCGGAACCGTCGCGCGGACCACTCAGGAAGACCAACCGGAACTTTCCGATCTGGACCTCGTCACCATTGCTGAGAGCCGCGCTGTCGACGGGCTCGCGATTGACGTAGGTGCCGTTGAGGCTGCCGACGTCGACAACCTGGAACTCGTTGTCTCCCAACCGGAATTCGGCATGTCGACGGCTCACCGTGACGTCGTCGAGGAAGATGTCGCTGTCGGGGTGCCGCCCCGCCGATGTGGTCGGCTGGTCGAGCAGGAAGCGAGAACCGGCGTTCGGGCCACGCTTCACGACGAGCAATGCGGTACCGGGCGACAACCGCTCGACACCCGTGTCGGCCGGCTCGCTCGAGGTCGCCGCGCCCGCGTCGAGTTCATTGATGAACTCTTCGCGAAACACCGATGTGGTTTCCACCGGCGCCTCGTAGCCGTTGTCGTTATCGCTCACCGCTTCTCCTTCGTCCTCATCCGTTCGTCACCTTGAGTGCACTCACCGTCGGCGTCCGCGCTCACGCGCTGCGAGGTCTCGCACCAGGCCACCCGACGCCGCAGATGCGACGTCGATTTCCGTTGGCTAAACCGTACCGCCTGTGCCGAACGCAACCACGTGCGACTCGGCCACGACAACGACGATCATACTTTCCCATACCCCGGGAATGGTCAGCCTTCGATCACGGCCCGGTAGCCATCAGCATCGAGCATGTCGGCCAGTTGCGCGTCGAGGACCGATGCGTCGTCGAGGCTGATCTCGACGAGCCAACCGGAGTCGTAGGGCTCCGAGTTGACCAGGTCGGGCGACGAGTCGAGTTCGTCGTTGACCTTCGAGATCGTCCCGTTGAGCGGCCCGAAGATATCCGAGACGCTCTTGGTCGATTCGACCTCGGCAAACGACTCGCCCACCTCGACCTCACTGTCGATCTCCGGGAGCTGCACGAACACGACGTCGCCGAGCTGTCCCTGCGCGTAGTCGGTGATCCCCACTCGGACCGTGGTCGGACCGACCTTGCGCACCCACTCGTGTTCGGGGGTGTAGCTCAGTTCAGCCGGCACATTGGTATCGGTCACGTCGACCCCTTTCTAGTCCACCGAGACTTTAGGCCATGTCCCTGCCGGTCGGCACGCCAGCACGCGGCATCTTCGTTACCACTGCAATCGTCTGCGCCCAGTACAGCAGGAATGACCACACGTACAGCGCGACGCCCCAGATCAGGAACGCCCAACCGATCGGATAACAGATCGTGCCGATCACCGAATCCAATTGTCCCGCAAGCAACCACGGGAACGCACTCATCAACGCGAATGTCGCTGCCTTGCCGATGTAGAGCACCGGTAAAGCCAGCAGTCCCCGACTGCGCAGCAGCGGACCGGACGCGAACAGCAGCACGTCACGCGCCACGATGATGCCGATGATCCACCACGGGATGATCCCCCTGATCGCAAAGGCGACCGGAATGATCACGATGTAGAGCCGGTCGGCCAGCGGATCGAGCAGTTCACCGAGCCGCGACGACTGATTGAGCAGGCGAGCCAGCTTGCCGTCGGCCCAGTCGGTGAAGCCCGACAACATGAGTACCCAGAACGCCCAGGCATCGGCCTCGACGTCGAGCAACAGCCACAGGAACACCGGGATGAGCGCCAGACGCAGCACGCTCAGCACGTTCGGAACCGTGACAATCCGCGACATCGAGCCCACGGACTCGGGGTGGTCGTCCACGTCAGCGGAAGATGCCGATGACGCCCTGCAGGGTCTTGGCCCCGCCCGACGCGAACAGGTTGTCGTGGACCATGTAGGTCCACGTGGTCGTCGATCGGTGGAGGTCGGCGGAACCGAGGTCGACGCCGTCGGCGGTGATCGCAACGTCACGGAACGTTGTACGCGCATTCTCGACGGCCTCGTTCGGCAGTTCGCCGAACTCGGCGAGGATCAGCCGATGGAACTCGTCGAGCGGGCTCTCCTTGCCGATCGCCCTCAGGTGGATGCTTGCGCGCACATCCGAGACGAAGGCGAGGTGATCGGCCCAGGCGCGGTCGAGGTGGTAGAGCATGATCTCGCGGGCCGCCTGGACGAGAACATCGCGGTCGACCGGCTCGACGGGTGTCGCGGGGGTGGATTCAGCCTCGTCGGTCGTGTCGGCCACCGCGTCGTCCGGGTCCTTGTCAGCCGCCGACTCTTCCGCCGCCGCCTTGTCGGGCTTGCCTGCCTTGTCTGCCGTGTCTTCGCGGTCTGCCGACGGGCTCGCGGTCCCGGTCAGTTCGGCGTAGCGCTCCGGCTCGAGTTCGGCGAGCTCCTCGAGGGCGGTGTCCGTCGTGAGCAGCTTCATCCGACGTGCGACGACGATCTCACGCTGCTGATTGACCAGCTTGTTGTAGCGCCAGGTGTTGGCGTGGAGTTCGAGCATCACGCCCTCGGCGACACGCTGAGCCTGCTCGATCAGGTCGATACCCTTCTGTCCCATCGATCCGTCGGGTTCCGACGAGACCGGGTCCCGCTTGAACGCCAGGTTCTTGGTGACGACCGGATCCTCGAGACTGCTGAAGAACACCGCAGAACCCGGGTCTCCCTGACGGCCTGCACGGCCGCGGAGCTGATTGTCGAGCCGTTCGGTGTCGTGACGGCCGGTTCCCACCACACACAGGCCGCCGAGTTCGACGACCTCCTCACGTGCCGCCGGATCGTCGTCGGAACCGCCGAGCCTGATGTCGGTGCCTCGGCCTGCCATCTGGGTCGACACGGTGACCGCGCCCTTCACACCCGCCTCCGCGATGATCTTCGCCTCCTCGACGTCGTTCTTCGCGTTGAGGACGACGCTCGGGACACCTGCTTTCTCGAGGAAGTAGGCCAGCTCCTCCGATTCGGCGACGTCGTGGGTTCCGATCAGCACCGGTTGCCCGGTCTCGTGGATCTCCTTGACGTAGTTGACCACCGCTTCGACCTTGTTGGCCTTCGTGTCGTACACACGATCGGGAAGGTCGGTACGGATGTTGGCGGTGTTCGGCGGGATCTGCGAGACGCGCAATTCGTAGAACTGGCGCAACTGCTCGCCTGCGGCGAGCGCTGTACCGGTCATGCCGCACACTCGCGGGTAGCGGCCGATGAGCGCCTGCACGGTGAGCGTGTCGATGACCTCGCCCGAATCCGTCTGTGCGAGTCCTTCTTTGATCTCGACCGCGGCCTGCACGCCGTCGGGCCACCGCTGCAACTGCGCGACGCGACCACGCGAGGCGTTGATGAGATGGACACCGCCGTCGCGAACGATGTAGTGGACGTCGCGCTCGAGCAGGTAGTGCGCGTGCATCGCGATGTTCACGTGGACGAGCGTGGTGCCGACGTGTTCTTCGTCGTAGAGGTTGATGCTGCCGAGTTCCTCTTCGACGAAGGCAGCGCCCTCGTCGGTGAGAGTCACGTTCCGGCCTTCGGCGTCGATGTCGTAGTGCTTGTTCTTCAACCGCCCGACGACCTCGTGGATCGCCTGATCGGGAACCTCGGCCTCGGTCGAGCCTGCGAGCACCAGCGGAATGAGCGCCTCGTCGACCAGCACGGAGTCGGCCTCGTCGATGATTGCGACGTCGGGCGTCGGCGAGACCAGATCATCCTCTGACTGTGCGAGCTGGTCGCGCAGCACGTCGAACCCGATCTCGTTGACCGATCCGTAGGTGATGTCGCCCGCGTAGGCCCGCTTGCGTTCTTCGCGAGTCGAGTTCTCCGACACCGCGCCTGCGACGATTCCGAACGAATCGAACAGCGGTTTCATCCACTCCGCGTCACGAGTGGCCAGGTAGTCGTTGACCGAGATGACGTGCACCTGATGGCCGTCGAGGACATAGCCGACGGCAGCGATCGCGCCGGCGAGGGTCTTGCCCTCACCCGTACCCATCTCGATGACGTCGCCCTCGAGCAGACGTAGCGCGCCCTGGAGCTGGACGTCGAACGGCCTCAGGCCCAGTGTGCGATCGGCAGCCTCCCGAGCCAACGCGAGAAACTTGGCTCGGTCCTTCTCGTCGGCACTGATCTCGAGTTTCTCGGCCTCTTCACGAAAGTGCTCGGTGTCCAAGCCCGCGGCCCAGTCGGTGTAGTTGTCAGCCTCTTTGATCAACCCGACCGACTTGGACTGGTTACGTGAGGACTGGGCTCCCAGCAACCGCCACATGCTGTTCGTCAGCTTTCCCACCGAACGATTCTCCTACCTCGTCGTTTCATCCGAACTCCGACGTCACGGCCCGGATCGACAACCACGGTACGCGGCCACGCGGCCGCGAATTACGACGCATCCAACAGACGCTTTCGACTACCGTGAATCACGTGAGCATCCGACGCCGGGGTTCGACGTGTCAGTACCGACCAGCACCGTCTCGTTCACCGGTGGGACTGCTCGTCGCGTCGTTGGTCGCTGCATGTGTCCTCATCCTCGCCGCCTGTGGTGGGAGCACGGACTCGGCATCACGAGAGGTCGACCCTGGCGTGCTGGTCGGCAAGAACTACTCGTCGACCTCGGTGACCGGTACACCGATTCCCGGCGGCGGGCCGATGCAGGTCTCGTTCCCCGAAACCGGGCGAATCTCGGCAACGGCAGGCTGCAATCGCCACAACGGTGCGCTGACCTTCGTCGACAACACGTTCCGAACCGACAAGCTCGCCACCACGATGATGGCGTGTCCCCCGCCGCGTGCCGGCGCAGACAAGTGGTTGACCGATTTCCTCTCCGATTCGGTCACCTGGGATCTGCAGGGAAACACGTTGACCCTCACCCACGGCGACACGAAAGTCGTTCTGACCGAGGGTTCTCCACAGACCTGACGTATTCCCGCCGACCTGACACCTCCCCACAGACCTGACCGGCCCCACAGACCTGACCGACGCCGCCTCGGGTACACATCGACACGTCACCTACAACGAGACAGGAAATCGAAGATGACAGACACCACCCCTGTGGTCGTCACCGTGACCGGCGCCGCCGGAAGCATCGGGTACGCAGCAGTGTTCCGCATCGCCGCGGGCGACATGCTCGGACCCGACCGCCCGATCAAGCTCCGGCTACTCGAACTCCCCCAGGCGATCTCCGCGGCACACGGCACGGCCATGGAGTTGCAGGACGGAGCATTTCCGCTGCTGACCTCCGTCGACATCTTCGACGACGCGCGTGCGGCCTTCGACGGCACCGACTTCGGGCTCCTCGTCGGCGCGAAGCCGCGCTCCAAAGGTATGGAACGTGCGGATCTGCTGTCGGCGAACTCGGCCATCTTCGCCGAGCAGGGTGCTGTCATCAACGACGTCGCGGCCGACGACATCCGCGTCATCGTTGTCGGCAATCCGGCGAACACCAATGCGGCGGTCGCGGCGGCGAGCGCCCCCGACGTGCCCGCCGAGCGATTCACCGCACTGACACGACTCGACCACAACAGGGCCATCGCGCAACTCGCGGCACACACCGGAGCCCCCGTGCGCGACATCAGCAGGGTGAGCATCTGGGGCAATCACTCGGCGACGCAATACCCCGACATCTTCCACGCGCGCGTCGGAGATCGCAGTGGAGCCGACGTCGCCGCGGACACCGACTGGCTCGTCGACGACTTCATTCCGACGGTCGCCGCGCGAGGCACCGCCATCATCGAGGCGCGGGGCGCGTCGTCCGCGGCGTCGGCCGCCAATGCGGCAATCGATCACGTGCGCGACTGGGTCCTCGGTACCCCCACCGACGACTGGACGTCGGCCGCGGTCAGTTCCCCGGGTGCGTATGGAGTTCCCGAAGGCCTGATGTGCTCGTTCCCCGTCCGATCGGTCGACGGCGCGTGGCAGATCGTCGACGGCCTCGAGATCAATGAGTTCTCGCGAGCCCGCATCGACGCGTCGGTGGCCGAACTGCAGTCAGAACTCGACGCGGTCGCCGCACGGCGCTGACGCGGGGGCAGCTGAGTACCACGCCGGGTACCACTAGGTCTCCTGTTGGTCACTCTTGACTACCCAATCGTTCACGGCAGCTTAAACTTCCGACATGTCAAAGAAGTCGACGTCGAAAAAGTCGCAGTCCGCCGAGCCCAAGCAGAAGAAGATCTCCAACAAGGTGTACGAGGCCGAGCTCTTCCGGCTGCAGACCGAAATGGTCAAGCTGCAGGAGTGGGTACGCGAGACAGGTGCTCGCGTGGTCGTCGTCTTCGAGGGCCGCGACGCAGCCGGTAAGGGCGGCACCATCAAGCGCATCACCGAGTACCTCAGCCCTCGGATCGCGCGCGTGGCCGCTCTGCCCGCCCCCACCGATCGTGAACGCGGCCAGTGGTATTACCAGCGCTACGTGGCTCAGCTGCCCGCTCCCGGCGAGATCGTGCTATTCGACAGGTCCTGGTACAACCGTGCAGGAGTCGAAAAGGTGATGGGCTTCTGCACCCCCGAAGAACACACCCGCTTTCTCCGACAGACCCCGATCTTCGAACAGATGCTGATCGACGACGGAATCCTCTTGCGTAAGTACTGGTTCTCGGTGTCCGACGACGAGCAGCTCCGCCGGTTCCGCTCGCGCATGAACGACCCTGTGCGACAGTGGAAATTGAGCCCGATGGATCTGGAGTCCGTCTACCGATGGGAGGACTACTCCCGCGCGAAGGACGAGATGATGGTGCACACCGACACCGCGCTGAGTCCCTGGTTCGTCGTCGAATCCGACATCAAGAAGCATGCGCGACTCAACATGATGTCGCACCTTCTCTCCACCATCGACTATCACGAGGTTCCACGCCCGCAGGTCTCACTGCCGAAGAAGCCGATCGAGAGCGGTAACTATCACCGCCCGCCGCGCTCGTTGTCGAAGTACGTTCCCGACCACGTCTCAGAACTCATGGGACACAGTGATTGATGAACACCGGTGATTGATGAAGACCGGTGACTGACCCGAAAACCCGGCGACCAGAACGGAACACCTGCGTAGCATGAGTCGCGATGTGGATCGGTATCGCTGAATTCGACTTCCTGCTCGGTGACGTGCACTCGCTCAAAACGAAACGCTCGCTTGTCCGCCCGTTCGTCGCGGAGTGCAAACGACGTTTCGCGGTGGCAGTCGCAGAGGTCGGCCATCTCGACGCCCACCGGCGCACGACGATCGGGGTCAGCGTCGTCGCCGCCGATCGGGGGCATGTCGTCGAGATCCTCGATTCGGTGGAGCGGTTCGCGGCGGCGCGCCCCGAGGTCGAGCTGCTGTCGGTGCGCAGACGTGAACTGTCGTCCACCGACATCTGACCGGCACGCAGACCGCTCACTCAGCAGACATCGCCGACTCAGCGGGCTGACCGACTCAACGGTCGACGATTCCGGCCTCGGCAGCGACGACGCGATACGCCGCCGCAAGGGTGTCGACGGTTTCGTGTGCGTTGAGTCCGCTCGGGTTGGGCACCACCCACACCCGGGCGGCGCCCCAGCGTTCGCCCTGATCGCCCGGCTGTGCGTGGCGATCGCCGAATGCGCTGCGGTACGCGGTGATACCGGCAACAGCCACAACCTCGGGACCGATGTGTTCGACCCTCGCCCGCAGTCGTTCGCCGCCCGCGACGAGCTCCGCCTTGTCGAGTTCTGCGGCTGTCGCCGTTGCCCTTTCGACGACGTTGGTGATTCCCACCCCGGCGCCGATGACCTCATCGCGATCGGCGTCGCTCATCCCGGCCGACGCGTCGACGACGTGGTCTGTGATGCCCGCTCGATACAGCGCAGGCCAGAACCTGTTGCCGGGTCGGGCGAAATGCGCGCCGGTTGCCGCGCTCCACAGACCGGGATTGATGCCGACGAACAGTAATCGGCAACCCGGCCCGACGAGGTCGGGAACCAGCCGATCGCTATACGTAGCCAGTTCGGCTTTGGTGAAGCCCATCTGGCAGACGCTACGCGCGTCACCTCGTTACGTGCTTGACTTCCTGCCGTCGGGCGCATTCCATGGGTAGATGAGCTTCGACGACGCCCCGCGTTCAGCGCTTCCCCTCCTTGTCGTCGACGCCGCCAACGTCGTCGGTTCGGTTCCCGACGGTTGGTGGCGGGACCGTCGTGCAGCGACCGAACGCCTCCTCGACTCGGTGGCACCGTTCGCCCACACCGGCGTGCCGGGTATGCCCGGCCCCGTCGACATCACGGTTGTCGTGGAGGGGCGCGCTCGCGGGGCCGTGGGCCGGCCGGGCATCCGCATTGTCGAAGCGACTGGATCGGGCGACGACACCATCGTCGACGTGGTGTCGGAGAACCGTGACAGGCAGGTCGCGGTGGTCACCGCCGATCGCGAATTACGTTCTCGGGTAGAAGCTTTGGGCGCTGAGACCATCGGCCCAAAGGTGATCCGAGAGGGGGCGTAACCGACGCAGGCGCGGCAGGTACCGCGCGCGGCGTGCCTACGATGGGATCAGAGCACGCCGAACTGAACGCCCCGTCCCCGATCAAGGAGTGTGCACGTGGCACGAACCGTGGCCGACAGCATCATCGAAACGCTCGATCGATCCGGAGTGCAGAGGGTCTACGGAATCCCCGGCGACTCGTTGAACGGATTCACCGATGCGTTACGCAAGGATCAGCGGATCGAGTGGGTCCACGCGCGCCACGAGGAAGGTGCCGCATTCGCCGCCTCTGCGGAGGCGGCACTCACCGGCGAGCTCGCGGTGTGCGTCGGAAGCTGCGGGCCGGGCAATCTGCACCTGATCAACGGTCTCTTCGACGCGCAGCGCAGTCGCGTGCCGGTGCTCGCGATCGCTGCGCACATACCGGCCGCGGAGATCGGCAGCGGATACTTCCAGGAGACGCACCCCGAGCAGTTGTTCGTCGAGTGCAGCGACTTCTGCGAAATGGTCAGCACCCCAGCACAATTGCCCCGCCTGCTGGACATCGCGATCCGCACCGCCGTCGAACGACGCGGTGTTGCCGTGCTCGTGATCCCCGGTGAGAACTTCCTCGAGAAAGAGCATCACCGTCGGGGTGGCGCCGCGATCCGCGCCATCGACAGGGTCGTCCGCCCCACCGACGCCCAATTGCGCGACGTCGCGGCCGCGCTGAATGCTGCCGAGAAGGTCACCATCCTGGGAGGCGCAGGCACCGCGGGCGCCCACGACGCCGTCGTCGAATTGGCAGGAGCTCTTCAGGCACCTGTTGTCCACGCGCTGCGCGGCAAGGAGTTTTTGGAGTACGACAACCCGTACGACGTGGGGATGACCGGACTGCTCGGCTTCAGCTCGGGGTATCGCGCCATCGAGAAGTGCGACACGTTGTTGATGCTGGGCACCGACTTTCCGTATCAGCAGTTCTTCCCCTCCAAGGCGACGATCATCCAACTCGACATCCGCGGCGAGCAGATCGGTCGACGCACACCGGTCGACGTCGGGCTCGTCGGATCGGTTGCCGACACGATCCCTGCCCTACTCCCCCTCATCGACCGGAACCGCAGCTCGGAACACCTTCGTTCGTCGCGTGAGCACTACATCAAGGCGCGCGCGTCGCTGAACGACCTCGCCGTGAACGACGGCAAGACGCCGATCCACCCGCAGTATCTGGCCAAGTTGCTCTCCGACCACGCCACCGACGACGCCGTCTTCATCCCGGACGTCGGCTCGCCGGTCGTCTGGGCAGCGCGATACCTCGAGATGAACGGGAAACGGCGACTGATCGGCTCGTTCACGCACGGGTCGATGGCGAACGCGGTGTCTCAGGGAGTCGGCGCGCAGGCAAGCTACCCCGGTAGGCAAGTCATCGCCATGGCGGGCGACGGCGGGCTCGCCATGTTGCTCGGCGAGCTGCTGACACTCACGCAGAACGCCCTGCCGGTCAAGATCGTCGTCTTCAACAATTCGTCGCTGAACTTCGTCGAGTTGGAGATGAAGGCCGCGGGGTTCGTGAACTTCGGTACCGACCTGGAGAACCCCGACTTCGCCGCCCTGGCGCGTGCGATCGGGATCAAGGGCGACCGCGTCGAGAACCCCGGCGACCTCGACTCCGCGATACGCGAGTTCCTCGCTCACGACGGGCCTGCGCTGCTCGACGTCGTCACCGCGCGACAGGAGTTGTCGATCCCGCCAACGGTGTCGGCAGCGCAAGCGAAGGGATTCACGCTGTACGCGATCCGGACAGTTCTCTCCGGACGCGGCGACGAACTGATGGATCTGGCCGAAACGAACGTCTTCCGCAGGCTCTTCGACTGAGGCCCGCAGCGCTCAGTGCGGCACCTTGCTGAGGTCGGCGCGCACCAGCATCACGTTGTAGTCGCTCCAACGCGAGGCGTTGAAGAACAGTTCGGGCGATGACCCGACGACTGCGGGCGAGTGCGGTTGGATCATGGGTCCGTACAGGACGACGGCGCCCGGCACCACAAGGTAGGTCGGCGCGCTCCACGGACCTTCCGGTTGGTTCGCTGTGCGGATGCGAATCCCGTTGTCGCCGTCGAGCATCATGTACTTGTTCAGGTACGGACTCCACGCCACCGACAGTTCCGTGACTGGAGCGGGCACGACGATCGCCGATCCGTCGTCGGGCACCTCGGCGATCTTGTCGACCCACTTGCGATCGCGACCTGCCCAGTACTGGTACTTGGTGACGTCGAGGATGTCGGTCGGCTTGAACCGGGCGAGGAAGCCCGCGCCGAATCGTCCGTTGGGCGTACCGAATTGGTACACATAGTCGCTCTGCGCGCCGTGCCCGCGCACGTAGGCGTTCTGCTGAAACCTTCCATTGTTGGGTTCCGCCGGCGGCAGATCGAACGGAAGGGCCGCGGCCACAGGCGAATTCACGAGGATGGTCCCGCGATCGACCGTCCAGTTCTGTCCGTTGTCGTCAGAGTGCGCGACGGCTGAATAGTTGGTCACCCAGTGACCGGCGGAACCCCACGACCGTACCGACATGAAGTTGATGAACTGCCGGTACCCCGATCCCCAGGGCAGCGAGATGGCGGCGGTGGGGATGGTGGTCGTCTCGATGGGACTGACACCGAGTGCCGAGATCAGTTCGCGCGCAAAGGTGGGACGGGCAGCGTCGACGGGACTGCCGGACTGCACGTCGCCGGGCACGCCGGGCGGGACGCTCACGCCGTCATCGAACTTGGTGTCGCGGGTCCGCATGAGCGTGTTGTGTCGCCACTCCTGACCTGCCGCGTTGCAGTCGCCGAAGGTGTCGCCGAACGCCATCAGCGTCTGTCCGGAGCCGTTGTCCCAGGAGATGCCGAGGTCGGTGCCGCTGATCGTGAATCGACTGAACGTACGGTCGATGCTGCGTGGCCCCGTCACCCACGACACCGTGCGGGCGCGTGGGGTGATGTAGATCGGCAGCGGGCCCTGGGTTCCCAAGCCCGGTCGCGCACCGGACGAGCCAGAACCGAGGGAACCCGAGCCCAATGACCCGGTTCCCAGAGAGCCGGTCCCCAGGGAGCCCGTCCCGCCCAGCGACCCGGATGCGCTGCCGAGATCGGGAAGCGAGCCGTTACCCGCATTCGCGCAGGGCGCCGCCGTCGCACGTCCCTCACCAGCGACGACAAAAGCGCCCACGGAGGTCGCCACGAGCGCCGCGACGACGAGTCTGCGTGCACCTGCTCGGGTTCGGAGCATGGTCGATGGTCCTCTCGATGAACGGTCCGACTGTGGGTCGGCTGCAGCACACCTGTGACGTGTGTGGCAGATGTGATTCAAGAGGCCATTGTGGCGTATGGGTATTACCATTCACACATGGGCACGGTCACGATCACGTTTCGGAGCGCGAGAACTCCGACGCTCGGGCGACCTGATCCGCGGTCAGTACCCTGCCGGTGTACTTCTCGAACTGCGCCGCCGCCTGTAGTGCGATGACCTGCGCACCGGTGATCACCGGTGTCCCCGCTGCCGAGGACGCGCGGATCAGGGGCGTCTGCGCCGGCAGCGCGACGACGTCGAATACGAGATCAGCAGCGGCGATCGCGTCGTCGTCGAACGACTGCACGTTCTCGTCGGCGCCCTGCATGCCCAGCGGGGTCACGTTGACCAGGATCTGCGTTCCCGGGGCTTGCGCGCTGTCGGTCGCTCGGTAGCCGTACTTCGACGCCAACTCCTCGCCCGCCGTAGCGTTACGAGCCCACACCGTCAGATCGTCGAAACCTGCGCCACGAAACGCCGCCACCACGGCTTTCGCCATTCCACCTGATCCCCGCACCACGACCGAAGACGCGGGATCGATGTCTGCGATGAGTGTGGCCACCGCCTCATAGTCGGTGTTCGACGCCCTGAGATGGCCGTCGTCGTTGACGATCGTGTTCACGGAGTCGATCGCCGCCGCAGACTCCTCCACCTCGTCGACGAGGTCGATGACAGCCTCTTTGAACGGCATCGACACCGAACACCCACGAATGCCGAGCGCACGAACACCGGCAATCGCGCCGTGGATGTCGGTGGTGGTGAATGCCTTGTAGATGTAGTTCAGACCGAGCTCGTCGTAGAGATAGTTGTGAAACCGCGTACCGATGTTCGACGGCCGCGCGGCGAGCGAGATGCACAGGGTCATGTCCTTGTTGAGAATCGGCATGCGCGCCACGCTACTGCCCGCATCGCCACTCAGACCGACCGAACGACGATGTGACAGCACGACGAGTCGCGTCGTAGCCTCGTCGTTAGTCGCACCGAGACATCAGGAGGTCGATTCTGTGGGCTGGAACACATATGTGGCACTTGGTGATTCGTTCACGGAGGGGGTCGGCGATCCGGACCCCACCCGCCCCAACGGGTTACGCGGATGGGCCGATCGTGTCGCGGAACAGCTCGCCGTCGATAACCCCTCGCTGCGCTACGCCAACCTCGCGATCCGTGGGCGCCTGCTCGATCAGGTGCTCGACGAGCAGATCGACCGCGCCCTATCGCTGCAACCCGATCTGATCACCATCTACGCGGGTGGAAATGATCTGATGCGTGGCTCCGTCGACCTCGACGCCATGATGTCCCGCTACGAGAAGGCTTTGGCCCGACTGCGCTCGACGGGTGCAACGGTCATCGTGTTCACCGCGTACGACGCCGGCTGGGCTCCCATCTTCCGGCTCACTCGCGGTCGGAGCGCCATCTACAACGAGCTGCTGCGGGCGATCGCTGAGCGCCAGGGCGCGCGCATCCTCGACTTCTGGCGGCTCGCCGGATACGACGACTACCGCATGTGGGACACCGACCGACTGCACATGTCGTCGCTCGGACACGCACGCATGGCATCCGAGGTACTCGACCTGATCGGCGCAACGCACACTATCGACGTACCCTCACTGGCCCCGCTACCAGTGCAGACACGTGAGCAACGGCGACGCGACAACGTCGAGTGGGCGCGCACGTTTCTCTATCCCTGGCTCATGCGTCGTGTGCGAGGGGTGTCGTCGGGTGACAGCATCAGTCCGCGGTGGCCCGAGCCGGTCGTCGCTGCCGACGCGCTCAGTGACGTCAACGCCGAGCCAGCAACAGCGGGATGATGTGGTCGGCGAGCAGCGGCGCCAACGGGACATTCGCCGACGCGACGTCGATCCACTGAAGTTCCGCGATCTCGGCGGCGGGCGCGTCGACGCGGACGTACGGATGCTCGAACACAGTGGCTTCGACGAGATGGCCGACCTCGTTGGCGGCGTCGGCGCGAAACACACCCAGTTCGACGAGGTCATCGGCGCGTAGCTCGACCGCCAATTCCTCCCGGGACTCGCGCAGCGCCGTACGTCGACCATCCTCCCCCGGTTCGGGCTTACCGCCGGGCAGCATGAATCTGACGGCTCCCTTTTTCCGGACCGTCAGCAACCGACCGTCGTCGTCGCGGATGACGACCGCAGCAACCGTGATGACCGGGGCGGGCCCGCCGGGCGACGTCATCGGCTCGCCGTGCTCATGGATGACCAGTCACGCTGCGACGTAAGCGAAGTCGTTCCCCGAGCTCGCGTCATGTCCACACACCCGCGTCATTTTCCGAAGCCCGCGTCGCGCAGCGCCTGGGCCATCGATCCGTTGATCGGCTGGGACTCTCGTCGGTCCCGTCCCTTGCCGTCACGTCCCTTACCTCCGCGCGGTTGACCGCCACGAGCCTGCCCGTTGCCTGCGCGGCCTCGATCGGCACGGCCGTCGTTTCCGCCGCGTCCGTTCGCAGAGCCGCCACGTGGGGCTTGGCGCGAGTCCTGACCCGTGCGGGCGTCGTTGCGGCGCGCGCCACGATCGCCGCCCGGTGTGCGCACCTCGTCGTCGAGTCGAAGACTCAGGCCGATGCGCTGTCGGTCGACGTCGACCTCGACGACCTTGACCTTGACCACCTGGCCGGACTTGACCACCTCGTGCGGGTCGGAGACGAACCGAGTCGCCATGGCCGACACGTGGACGAGCCCGTCCTGATGTACTCCGACGTCGACGAACGCGCCGAACGCGGCGACGTTGGTGACGACACCTTCGAGGACCATGCCGGGCTGGAGGTCGGAGACCTTCTCGACGCCCGCGGCGAAGGTTGCGGTGGTGAAGGCGGGGCGCGGATCGCGTCCCGGCTTCTCGAGCTCGCCGAGGATGTCGGTGACCGTCGGCACGCCGAACCTCTCGTCGGCGAACTCTGCGGGCTTCAACGACTTCAGTGATCGCTCGTCGCCGATGAGTCCTGCGAGTTCGAGGCCTGTGCGGTCGAGGATGCGACGCACCACGGGATACGCCTCGGGGTGCACGCCCGACGCGTCGAGCGGGTCGTCGCCATCGGTGATCCGCAGGAATCCCGCGCACTGCTCAAATGCCTTGGGCCCCAATCGAGGAACCTCGAGCAATGCCGCTCGACTGCGGAATCGGCCCGCGGCATCCCGATGTGCGACGATGGCCTCGGCGAGTGTCGGTGCCACACCCGACACCCGGGCCAGCAGCGGCACCGACGCGGTGTTGAGGTCGACGCCGACGGCGTTCACCGCGTCCTCGACCACCGCGTCGAGGCTACGGGCGAGCGTGCCCGGCGTGACGTCGTGTTGATACTGACCGACACCGATCGACTTCGGATCGATCTTCACCAGTTCTGCCAGCGGATCCTGCAGGCGGCGCGCGATCGACACCGCGCCACGGATCGAGACGTCGAGGTCGGGTAGCTCACCCGACGCGTACTCCGACGCCGAGTAGACCGATGCTCCCGCTTCGCTCACCGTTGCCTTGATCGGCGGCCGTGCTCCCGATGCCGAGATATCCGAGATGAGTTCGGCGGCAAGTGAATCCGTCTCCCTCGACGCCGTGCCGTTTCCGATAGCGATCAATTCGACGCCGTGGCGCGCCACCAACGCGGCCAACGTCGCCTTCGCCGTGTCCCACTGCTTCTGCGGCTGATGCGGAAAGATCGCGCACGTGTCGAGCACCTTTCCGGTGCCGTCGACCACGGCGACCTTGACGCCTGTCCGGAACCCCGGGTCGAGGCCCAGAGTGGTGCGGTTGCCCGCGGGTGCTGCGAGGAGCAGGTCTTTCAGGTTCTTCGCGAACACCGCGACGGCGTCGTCCTCGGCGCGCTGACGCAGACGGACCCGAGCGTCGACGGCCGTGGAGATCATGAGTTTGGTGCGCCATGCCCATCGCACGGTGGTGGCCAGCCAGGTCGACGCCGCGCCCTTCCCGGACAGGTCGACGCCGAGGCTCGCCGCGACCATCGACTGATAGCCCTCGTCGTCGCCTCCGGTGAGGTCGACGGCGAGCACGCCCTCCTTCTCGCCGCGCAACACGGCGAGCACCCTGTGCGACGGCATCTCGTCGAGCGGCTCCGCGAAGTCGAAGTAGTCGCGGAACTTCTGTCCCGCAGCGCTTTTCGCGATCTCCTCCGAGCGCGGGGCGCTGGCGCACGATCCCTGTCGCCAGAACGTCTCGCGCACCTCGCCGACGAGTTGTGCATCTTCACTGGCCCGCTCGATGAGGATGTGTCGGGCACCCTCGAGTGCCGCAGCGGCGTCGGTTACCGCGTCGGAGACGAATTCGGCTCCGATGACAGTGGGATCGAGCGATGGGTCGCTGAGCAATCGGTCGGCGAGTGGTTCGAGGCCTGCCTCGCGCGCGATCTGCGCCTTGGTTCGACGCTTGGGCTTGTACGGCAGGTAGATGTCCTCGACGCGCGACTTGGTCTCCGCCGTCAGCAGAGCGTTCCGCAGCTCGTCGGTGAGTTTGCCCTGTTCCTCGATCGACGCGAGCACAGCGGCGCGTCGTTCATCGAGTTCGCGCAGGTAACGCAGCCGTTCGTCGAGCAGTCGCAGTTGCGCGTCGTCGAGCGAGCCGGTCACCTCCTTGCGGTAGCGCGCGATGAACGGAACCGTCGAACCCTCGTCGAGGAGTCTGACCGCCGCAGCCACCTGATGCTCGCCGACCTGGAGTTCGTCCGCCAGGCGTGCGTTGACCGACTTGATTCCGGAAACCGTCTCGGATGCACTCGAAGTCACCCGGAGCACCCTACCGAAGCGCGCCGACAACGATCCGTGCGGTGGATGTGCGTGTCGTCGACGACATCGTCGCGGATGCGGCAAGCGATTCCGTCCCGCACCTCCGGGACCAGCCGTAAGATCGGCCGGTGGGGGTCACCACCATTGGGTCCGCTATCCGAGAATCGAGTGCCACATGGGATTCCTGATCGGCTTCTCCCCCTGGATCATCTACTGGATTCTGGTCGGCAACACCTCGTTTCGCGTCGCCGTGATCGTCGCCCTCTGCCTGGCCGTGCTCGCTGTCGCGGTGCAGCGGCTGCGTCGACAGCCCTGGCACACCCTCGAGGCCGGTGCTGTATTGGTTTTCGCGATGTTCACCGTCCTCGCATTCACCGTCAGCGACTCGTTTCTGGAGCGCTGGCTACAACCACTGGGCAACGCCGCGATCTTCCTCATCGCCCTCGTCGGCATGGTGATCGGTCGACCGTTCGTCCGCGAGTACGCGCGTGCGTCCGTCACCGACGACGTCGCGCGCAGCGACGGATTCCGCGTGATCACCTCTGCGATGACGTGGATGTGGATCGCGGTCTTCGGAGTGATGACAGTGGTGTCGCTGATCCCGCCCCTCGTACAGGGCGAGGCGACGATCCGCGACGGCGCGTCGACATTGTCGATCGTCTGCTACTGGGTTGTGCCGTTCACGCTCCTGGGTGTCGCAGGCACCGTCTCCGGGGGTCTTCCCCGCGTGGTTCTCGTCGCACACCGATGCGATCAGCAAGCGACAGGACGCGACGCATCCGGGTGATCCGGTCGCCCAGCCCGACGCTCCTGCCGACGATCAGGACCCCCGCGTCGTCGTACGCGCGCCGTCGACCAGCCGCCACGACGAACCGTTCTCCATCGGCGTCGACGCCCCCGGCATCCCCGACATCGCGGTGTCGGTGTCCGGGCAGGATCTCTACGGCCGACTCTGGCGGTGGCAGGGCCGCCTGGCCGGCACCGGACAATCCGTCGACGACATCCTCTGGGCAATGGCATTCACCGGCGAACCCGACCGCGCCGACCTGTTCATTCCTCCCGCGGAACCGTGGCAGCTTCGCATCGAGGCGAGAGGAGGCCAGCATCGCTCCGACGTCACGCGACTCCGGTCCGCAACAGCTCCCGGCGTTCGCGTCAGCGAGGTCGACGTCGACGGCAGACCCGGTCTCCTCGCACTGCCGGCAGAGGGCCATGCCCGACGCGCCGTGGTCTGTTTCGGTGGTTCGGAGGGCGGATACGACTCCCAGCGGGCGACGATCTGCGCACTGGCATCGCGCGGCATCGTCGCCCTTGCCTATGACTGGCTCGACGCCGACCCGGAAGCAGTTCCGGTCGCAGGCATTCCACTCGAGCGCTTCGCCACCGCGATCTCGTGGCTGTCACGGCGCACCGAGGTTGATTCGACCACCGTTGCCGCGCTGGGCATCTCCCGTGGAGCCGAAGGCGTGGCGGCCACCCTCGCGCGCGAACCCGACCTTCCCGTCGGAGCCCTCGTCTTGTTGAGCCCGAGTTCGGTGACCTGGCAGGCGATCGGCGACGGCGGCGAGATACCCGACACCTCGTCGTGGAGCTACCGCGGCCAATCGTGCTCGTACGCGCCGCTGCCGAGCGGAGTCCTCATGCCACAATTGATCAGCAACGCATGGCATCTCTCGCGAGATGTCGCACGCAACAAGCCGACGTTGCTGAGGTTGGCACCCGCATACAGTGCGGGCCTCGACACCGTGTCACGTAACCGCTCGCAGACGGCAGATGCCGTCATCGCGTGGGAGAAGATCGCGTGCCCGATCCTGTGCGTGAGCGGCTCCGACGATCACCTGTGGCCATCCGAGCAGATGGCTGACGCGCTGCTCGGCCGCCGAGGGTCGCAGTCCGATACGCATATCCGCTACGACGGCGCGGGGCACCTCCTGCGTCCTGGTCTCTACCCGTCGCAGGTCCAGGTGGTCGGCGGGATCGATCTCGGTGGCCAACCACGCGAACACGGCATGGCCTGCCTGGCGCTGACAGCCGAGATCACCGAATTCCTCGACTCCACCCTGGCGTGAACCCGACTGCCCATGGCCCCCAACTACCTACGGCCCCCGACTGCCTATGACCCGACCGCCTATGACTCGGTGGTCTTGGGTATCCAACCCAGCGCTGGTCCGAGATGCTGCGCCATGTCGGTGATGATCTGCTCGTAGTCTGCGGCGTCGAAGGTAAAGGGCAACGCGAACGCCACCTCGGTCGCTCGTTGAAACCCCTTGTGCGAGAACAGCTTCTCAGCCAACTCAGCGGAACTTCCGACATAGTCCGGCGAGAACATCATTCCGCGCGGACCCTGCGGGCTCAGCGTCCGCTCGAAGCGAGACTGCGCGTATGCCTCGTATTTGCGTACCTGGTCGGGTGTCGCGGAGTCCGTCGGGATCACCACGAGCCCTTGCGACACGCGCGCCGACGACGGATCGGGATGGTTTGCCCGGTAGGCGTCGATGTGTTCGGCCTGAATTGTCGCGAAGTCCCGCGACGTCGTGCCCTCGATACTGACCACCGAGGAAGTCAGGTAGTTCAATCCGTGCTGAGCGGCCCACTTCGCCGATTCGAGTCCGCCGCCATACCAGACGCGGCCGGCCAAACCCGGTGACTGCGGCTGAACGCTTCGGGAGAAGGTCTCGATCCCGACGGTTCCCTCGAACTCACTCACCGGTTCACCCCGCAGATGCGACAGCAGCCGCAGCACCCGGTTCTTGGAGAAGTCCTCACGGTCGTAGGTGTCCGGGTAGAGCGCGGTCTTGAAATCGTCGTATCTCATCGGAGTACCCACGGACACACCGGGATTGATACGACCGCCGGAGAGAAGATCGACCGTGGCGAGGTCTTCGGCGAGGCGGAACGGATTCTCCAGTCCGAGCGGTATCACCGCCGTACCGAGTTCGATCCGCGTCGTCCGCATCGACGCGGCCGCGAGCATCGCAACCGGCGACGAGATGCCGTGCTGCAGGTGCCGGTCACGCAACCACACGCTGTCGAAGCCGAGTTCTTCGGCCGCCTCTATCGTGCGCAGCGTCTCGAGGTGACCAGCCCTCGGGTCGGCCTCGTCGAACCGACCTATCGTGAGGAACCCCATCTTCTGTAGTGATTCGCCTTCGCGCGGCATCACATCTCCCATCGTGATTCTGCTCTCCTGTCAGTGATACCCCGTCCATCCCTGCCGCGCGTCGCGGAGCGTCGTCGCAGGAAATGCACGTCGGTGCGATGACCTGACCACGTCCGACTTTGGCTCACCGGTATCGAAAAGTCGGCGGGTACAAGCGCGCTCGGTTACCGTGCCGGGAATGACCAGAACGGCGACGCCTCGCCTTCACAACCGCGTTCGGGTCGCACCGACCGCACTCATCCTCGCGTGCTGCCTCGCCGTCGGCACCCTCACCGTCCTTCTCCCTGCACGTGCGGGAGCGGTCACGGGCGACGTCTACGCCCTGGCGAACACCTGCGTGCAGATCGCCGATCGAGGCGGGAAGAACGTGGGCGGGCAGTCCGGGCCGTTCACCGCCAAGGCCGCAGGCCTCGGCAGCTATCTCTTCTCCGGTAGGGGCGAACGTCTACTCACCGCGACTGCGGGCACGCCAACACTCACGCACCCCGTCAGCCCTCGCGCCCAGTGGAATGTGACAGGCAGCGGTCGCGACTTCACACTGACACCCGCCGTCGCAGGAAGTGGCGGACCTCGAGAAGTACATCTCACGCCCGCGATGGGATGTCGACCGTTTCCCGAACCGGAGATCGACGTGACCGGTCCCGTCATGCGTGGCACCGACGCCCAGGGCAATCTCCGCGGCTTCGTCGACTCGCACGCGCATCTGCTTTCCGAGCAGTTCCTCGGCGGAGAACTGCACTGCGGTAAGCCTTTTGATCCGCTGGGTGTGACGGTTGCGTTGCGCGACTGCCCCGACCACGAGCCCGACGGCATTCCCGCGGTGTCCGAGCAGGTGCTGTCGCGCCCCGGCCCGCACGCCACCGACGGCTGGCCGACGTTCTCGCAGTGGCCGAGATGGGATTCACTAACGCACGAGCAGACCTACTACCGCTGGATCGAACGTTCCTGGCGGTCGGGACTGCGCATGATCCAGAACTACTACGTGCAGAACCGCGTGCTGTGCGAGAAGTACTGGCGCGGCGATCAGCCGTGCAACGAGATGGAATCGGTGCGCATCCAACACCGGCTGTTACACCAGCTCGTCGACTACGTCGACGCCCAAAATGGTGGCCCCGGAAAGGGATTCCTGCGCATCGTGTCCTCGGCGGCAGACGCCCGTCGAGTCATCGCGGACGGCAAGGTGGCCGTGACTCTCGGCATCGAGATCTCCGAGCCGTTCGGGTGCCGTGAGGTCTCCGGTCGTTCGCTGTGCTCGCGCACCGATATCGATCGAGGACTCGACGAACTGAAGTCGATGGGCATTCGCCAGGTGATCCTCACGCACAAATTCGACAACGCGCTCGGCGGAACGCGATTCGACCAGGGCGTCACCGGAACCGCCGTCAACACCGGCGAGCAGTTGTCCAACGGGCATCCGTGGCAGGTCGAGAAGTGCCAGACCGCCGAGAAGGACAACCCGGTCCTCGGCTACCCGCGCGGGCAGCAGTGCAACGTTCGCGGGCTGACGTCGTTGGGCGCGTACGCGGTCAACGGACTCATCGACCGCAACATGGCCATCGACATCGACCACTTCAGCGCCAAATCGGCCGAAGCCGTCCTCGACATCATCTCCAGGCGTCACTATCCAGGAGTGATCTCGTCGCACACGTGGACCGATCCGCGCAACTATGGCCGCATTCTCTCCGCCGGCGGCATCGTCGGATTGTTCGCGACACCTGCCGAGGGCAAACCGGGTGAGAAGGGGCGACACGGAGACCTTCCACCCGACTACCTTTCTGCGTGGCGTGTGCTGCGCGAGCAGCGCAGTCCCGACTATTTCTTCGGTGTCGGGTTCGGCCCTGACATGGGTGGTCTCGGCGCCCAGGCACACCCGCGACCGTCAGCGAGTCGCAACCCGGTGAGGTATCCGTTCCGCGGAGCCGACGGTGTCACCGAGATCAGCAGGCAGGTCTCGGGGAAACGCGTCTTCGACGTGAACGTCGACGGCACAGCACATTACGGACTTCTGCCGGACTGGATCGAGAGCCTTCGCGTCCAGGCGGGGCCGGTCGACGGCCCGCGCGTCGTCGACGACCTGTTCGCCGCCGCGGAGGCGTACACCCGAATGTGGGAACGGGTCGAGGCATACCGTGGCTGACCGACCCGCGGCACCTGCAGACGTGCTCGGACGTCGAACGCTGCTGTCGTATGCCGCGGGCAGTGTCGGTACGGGTGGTTTCGGCACGCTCCCCGGATTGGTACTGGCGTACTACCTCACCGACACGCTTGCGGTTGCGGCGACGGTTGCCTCGATAGTCGTGGTCGCACCGAAGATCATCGACGTCGTGGTCAACCCGATCATCGGTGCCCGCTCGGATGCACGCGCAGCCCGCACCGGGAGCCGACGCTCCTTCATGGTCTTCGGGGCGCTGGCACTCGTCCCGTTGTTCGTACTCACGTTCCTCGTCCCACCGAGCGCGTCCCCTGCTCTGGCCGCCACCTGGGTGTTCGTGTTCTTCACGTTGACGGCTATCGCCTACGGCTTCTTCCAGGTGCCCTACGTCGCGTTACCCGCAGAGATCACGCACGACTATCACCAACGGACCCGCCTCATCACCACACGAATCGCGGTCCTCGCGCTCGCTATTCTGCTGGTCGGCGCGGGCGGTCCCGCGATCCGCGACGCCGCGGGCGGCGGCCACGTGGGGTACGCGGTCATGGCTGTCGTGGCAGCACTGGTCCTCTGCACCGGAATGCTCATCGCGACATTCGGCGCAGCACCCCGATCCGCTGCGGCGTCACGAGTCGCCGAACCTCCCAGAACCCGCCTGCGCGACGGTGTCGCAGCGCTGACACAGGTACGCAACTTCCGACTCCTCGTCGCACTCTTCGTGATTCAGGCACTCGCGAGCGCGGTCATGCTCGGTGGCGCGCAATACGTAGCGACGTATCTCCTCGGCAACAAGTCCGCGCTGACGTACATGTTCGTCGCGCTGGTCGGACCCGCGCTGATCGTGATGCCCCTCTGGTATCGACTCGGACACCGATTCGGGAAGGTGGCCGGGCTGGTCCTGGCGTCGGTATTGTTCATCGCCGCAACGGCGTCGTTGCTGGTGGCGGCGTGGGCCCCCGGCTGGTGGATGCTGGCGTCCGTGGCGGTTGCAGGCGTCGGATACGCGGGCATGCAGGCGTTCCCGCTCGCGATGCTCCCCGACATCATCGAATCGGATCGCCGTACCACCGGCCACGACCGGGGCGGTGCCATGTCCGGGGTGTGGACCGCCTGTGAGACGGTTGGCCTCGCTCTCGGCCCGGGCGTGTTCCTGCTGATTCTCGCGATCGGCGGGTTCGTGTCGTCGAGCGGCGATACCGCAGTCGGACAACCGGATTCGGCGCTCACGGCTATCGCACTCGCCTTCTCGCTGGTGCCGGCGCTGCTTGTCGTGTTCAGTCTGCTGTTCCTCCGCGACTACCGCGACGACGCCGGCGTCGACGCTCTGACCGCTCACCCCAGCACGACGGGGCACCCCACTCAGTGACCCGAAAGGACCGATGTCGATGACCTCCAGCCCCGACGCAGCCGACCCGGTGGATCCACGAGCTCAGGAACCGCCGAACCTGAAGGATCGAGCCGACGCGGCTCTGCACGAACTGACTGACTATCGATCGACGGATGCGCCGACGCACGGCGGACATGTGCTGTCGTACGTCTACGACTCCGGACTCGAGGTGCTCGACGAGGTCGCGGCGTCGGCCGCACGAATGGTGCAGTCGGTCAACGGACTCGACCCGACGGTGTTCGGCTCCGTGGCGGCAATGGAACGCGATCTGATCGAGTTCGGCCGCGCCACTTTTCATGGTCCGGACGCCGTGGGGTCGGTCACCTCTGGTGGCACCGAGAGCTGCCTGCTCGCCGTGAAGGCTGCCCGCGATCGCGTGGGCGCTGCACCCGGGCAGTCGTCGATGGTCCTGCCGACGACCGCACACGCGGCATTCCTCAAGGCCGCCGAACTGTTCGGTGTCGAGGCGATCCGGGTGCCCGTGCCGACGGCATCGACTGCGGTGCGCGCCAACGACATCGCCGATGCCATTCGGGACGACACGATTCTCGTCGTGGCCTCGGCACCCAACTACCCGACGGGAGTGCTCGATCCGATCGCCGAGATCGCCGAGATCACCCGGTCGCGCGATCTCGCCTTCCACGTCGACGCCTGCCTCGGCGGTTTCGCACTGGCGTGGTGGGATGGTCTGCCTCCCTGGGATTTTCGAGTCGACGGCGTCACCAGCCTCTCCGCCGACCTGCACAAGTACGGCTACGCACCAAAGGGCTCGTCGCTCCTGCTGCACCGCGACCGCGACCGACACCGCGCCCAGTTCTTCTCCATCACCGACTGGCCCGGCTACCCGATCGTCAATCCGACGCTGCTCGGCTCCCGCTCCGCCGCGGGACTCGCCTCGGCATGGGCGGTCAGCCGGACCCTGGGTGCCGACGGCTACGCCGCATTGACGGGACGAATCCGACACGCGTTCGATGCCGTCGTCACAGCCATAGACGGGATCGACGGGCTACGCGTCGTCGGCGCGCCGTCGGGACCTGTTCTCGCCGTACGCACCGACCCCGAGGCGGCCGAACCCGTCGACACCCACCTGTGGGGCTCCGCAGTGTCGGCGCGCGGATTCGCACTGCAGGCACAGCCCGCGTTCACGCAGCCGGACGGCACAGTCCTGCCTGCCACCACACACCTGACGATCACACCGGTCACCGATTCCGTCGTCGACGAACTCGTCGAGGTTCTCGCGCTCGCGGCCGAGGAGGTCCGCGGCGCGCCCGCCCGGCTGGCGCCCGAGGCACTACGTGAACTGGCCGGAGCGTTCGACAGCGGCGCCGTCACTCTCGACCAGGCGCTCGCATTGCCCAGTGCGGCAGCGGAAGAGGTTCTGATTGCTGCCGGGATCAACCCGCATCGGCATGGTGGCGCGTCAGACCTGGACATGCCCGCGATCATCGCGGCCGTCGAATCACTGCCACGCCCCGTCACCGCCCGCCTGCTGGCCGAGTTCCTCGCCGCGTACTGCAGCCCGTAGATTGAGCCGGCTCGCCGAGAGTGACAACGTGGACAGCGTGACCATCTCTTCGCTACACGACGACAACCACCGCTCCTTCGCCAGCGACAACTACGCGGGAATACATCCCGACGTGCTCGCAGCGCTCGCAGCCGCCAACGGCGGACACCAGTCTCCGTATGGCGCAGACGAGTACACGCGCAGTCTCCGCGACGTGGTCCGTGGTCAGTTCGGCGATCGTGCCGAGGTCTACCCGCTCTTCAACGGCACGGGCGCGAACGTCGTCGCACTCTCGGCACTTCTTCCACGGTGGGGTGCTGTCATCGCGCCATCCAGCGCACACATCAACACCTCTGAAGGCGCTGCGCCCGAGCGTCTTTCGGGCATCAAGGTGATCGGCATGAGCACCGGCGACGGCAAGCTCACTCCGTCGCAGATCGAAGCAGGAGCTGACGCGCTCGGCGATGAGCAGCTCGCACAGCCTCTGGCGGTCAGCATCACACAGGTTACCGAACTCGGAACCCTGTACACCGCAGCAGAAATCGCCGACCTCAGTGAGACGGCACACCGATTCGGAATGGCGGTCCACGTCGACGGGTCGCGGCTCTGGAACGCCGCCGCCGCTCTGCGGCAACCGTTTCGAGAGTTCCTCACCGACGCCGGTGTTGACATCGTGAGCCTCGGCGGGACGAAGAACGGAACCATGTCCGCCGAGGCGGTCGTGGTGATCGACCCCGACCGCGCTCCCGGCGCCGGATTCCTCCGCAAATCGACCACCCAACTGTCGAGCAAGATGCGGTTCACCTCCGCACAGCTGCTCGCGCTGTTCGACGACGACCTCGGTCTCCGAAACGCCGCGCACGCCAACGCCCTGGCGGCCCGGCTGCGCGCCGAGCTGGAGAAGGGCATCGACGACGGCTCACTCGCCGGGCTCACGTTGACCCAGAAGACTGAGTCCAACACCGTCTTCGCCCGACTGCCGGTCGACATCGCCGACCGCATCCGCGAACGCGTGCACTTCTACGACTGGGACCGAAGCGTCGGCGAGGTGCGCTGGATGACCGCCTGGGACACGACCACCGACGATGTCGACCGCTTCGTCGACGCGATCCGCTGGGGATTCGCGACGACGTGACCCGTCCTCGCCGCGGAGCTGTCACATCTGCGTGCTGTGAACCGTCAACAAGGTGTGAGTCAACAACAAGACACTGGGACTGGACACAACGGGCTGGGACCAGCCAGCCAGAGACGAGGTGGTGACATGGTTCTGAACTCGGATGATCGCGCCCACCAATTCGAGGCGGAGCGCCCACGCCTGATCCGCGTGGCCGGCCGCATTCTGGGCGACGACGCCGAAGCCCAGGATGTTGTGCAGCAGGCCTGGCTGCGAATGAACGCGACCGAGACCGACATCGAAAATCTGCCGGCTTGGCTGACCACCGTCACCAGCAGGCTGTGTCTCGACCGACTGCGGGCCCGAATCCCCGAGGCCGCAGAACCCGCGATCGACGAACACTCCGAGGATCCCGATCCCGCTGACGTGATCGCGCTGTCGGATTCAGTGGGGATCGCGCTCACCGTGGTTCTCGACCGCCTGTCACCCGCCGAACGCGTCGCGTTCGTCATGCATGACACCTTCGGTTTCGAATTCGCGACCATCGCGTCAGCACTCGACATCACGCCCACGGCCGCACGCAAACTCGCCTCGAGGGCCAGGGCAAAAGTTCGCCAACCCGCGGCCGACGACACCCTCGCCGACTGGGAGGTCGTCGACGCGTTCATGGCTGCAGCCCGCGACGGTGACTTCGAGCGTCTTCTCGAGCTCCTGGCTCCCGACGCCCAGGTCAGAGCCGACGACGTTGCGATAGCCACCGGCACCCCCGCCCAGATCGACGGCCGACGCAGCATCGCCGATTTCTTCAACGGGAGCGCCAAGGGCGCGCTGGCGGTCTTCGTCGACGACCGCCCGGCGTCGGCGTGGTTCCGTCGCGGCGCCGCGATGGTCCTGTTCGACTTCGACGTGGTCGACGGCATGGTCGCCCGGATCACGTTCCGCGCCGATCAGGACGTTCTCGGCCGTGTTGTCCGACGCGAGAAGAACGAGTACCGCGCCTGACCTCGTTCGGTCACATTCGAGGCCGCCGATTCGTCATCCCTGTGCAGCACCAAGAAATCTATGACCAAGAACCGCCCGTACACAAAGCACGGCCCTTTATTGAGGAGATCCGATGAAAACCATGACCTGCACGCAACTCGGCGGCCCCTGCGAGCTGGCGCACCACGGCGCGACCGCCGACGAGATCATCAAAGCGCAGGACCAGCATCTCAAGGATGCCGAAAAAGCCGGTGACACAACACATCAGGACGCGCGCGACGCGATGAAGGGTCGCTGGCGCCACCCTCGTCAGTCGATAGGTTGGTACAAGGGCGTCAAGCAGACGTTCGCAGGGCTGCCCGAGGACTGATCAGGTGAGCCCGTGGAAAGCGCGGTCGCGGTAGACCATCGGCGGTTGCGTCGACGAACCGAGCCGCGTCTCGAGTACCTCGGCAACGACGAGGGTTGACGATCCCACCGCAATCGTTTCGACGACGACACACCGCAGCGCAGCGGTTGCATCACGCAGGACCGGCTCGCCCGACTCGAAACTGGTCCAGCCCTGATTCGTCGTGAATCTGGGTGCCCCTGGACGGGCAAAGGCGTCGGCAACGTCGACGTGTCGGGCGTCGAGCAAACTGATTCCGATGGTGTCGGCGCCGAGCACCGCGCCGGCGCTCCCCCGCGAACTGGTCACAGAGAACGAAACGGCGAGCGGGTCGACGGACACCGACGCCAGGCTCGAGACCGTCAGGCCCGCGAGACCCCCAGAAGTCTCGGCGGCGACAATGGCAACTCCCGCAGGGTGAAGACGAAACGCGGTGGTGAAGGCAGTGCGCGCATCCACCGCGTCAGAAAGCGACTGCATACCGTCGACGATAAAACCTCAACAGCACTTCAAGTCCATGAGATGGGAGGCAAATCACCCCGCGGGAGCTGCCGATATCGTCATTCGAGCACGAACACCGGGATCTGACGATCGGTCTTGGTCTGGTATTCGGCGTAGGGCGGGTATGCGGCCACCGCGAGCTCCCACCAGTGCTCACGCTCATCGCCCTCGACCTCGCGGGCGGTGAGTTCGTACACCTTGTCGCCGTCCTGGACTGTGATCTGCGGATTCGCCTTGACGTTGAAGTACCACGCCGGATGTTCGGGAGCGCCACCCTTCGACGCGACCATGGCGTACTTGCCGTTCTCCTCGACGCGCATCAATGGTGTGTAGCGCTTTTTCCCCGACTTGGCACCCGTCGTGGTGAACAGCACGACGGGACGATCGGCAACCAGCACACCGTCGGTCGTCCCCTGCTCGAGGATCTTCTTGGTCTGATCACGTACCCAGTCGCTCGGGCTCAATTCCGGTTGTTCGCTCATGGGTCGCACAACGCCCTCCGCGCCGCGCTGATTCCGCATCGACGCAACGTTTCGATCACGAGTGGTAGGCATGAGAGGGGACCCGACGCGGAAGGACCAGCGACATGGCCATTGCCACCACCAATCCGGCGACCGGAGAGATCGTCCGGGAGTTCGATTCCCTGACAGAAGACCAAGTCGACGAGGCGCTCGACCGAGCGGTCAGTGGTTTCGCGAGCTATCGCACCACCTCGTTCGAGCAGCGCGCGACCTGGCTGCGCGCCACCGCCGACCTACTCGAAGCCGAAGCCGACGGCGTCGCAGCCATGATGACCGAGGAGATGGGCAAGACCCTCGCCTCGGCGAAGGCAGAAACACTGAAGTGCGCGAAGGGCTTTCGCTACTACGCCGACCACGGCGCCGCCATGCTCGCCGACGAGCAGGCCGACGCCGAAGCTGTTGGCGCCAGTCGCGCATATATGCGCTATCAACCACTCGGCGTCGTACTGGCGATCATGCCGTGGAACTTCCCGCTCTGGCAGGCGGTGCGCTTCGCGGCACCCGCGCTGATGGCGGGCAACGTCGGCATTCTCAAGCACGCCTCCAACGTTCCGCAATCAGCCCTGTATCTCGAAGACGTCCTGCATCGAGCCGGTTTTCCGGAGAGCTGCTTCCAGACGCTCCTGATCGGTTCGGGAATGATCGAGTCGATCCTGCGCGATCCGCGGGTCGCCGCGGCGACACTGACCGGAAGCGAACCCGCGGGTCGGTCGGTGGCCGCGATCGCGGGAGACGAGGTCAAGCACACCGTGCTCGAACTCGGAGGGAGCGACCCCTTCATCGTCATGCCCAGCGCCGACATCGCGGCCGCCGCGAAGACCGCCGTCACGGCACGAGTACAGAACAACGGCCAATCCTGTATCGCCGCAAAACGATTCATCATCCACGCCGACGTATACGACCAGTTCGTCGACCATTTCACCGAGGGATTCCGCGGCCTCGTCATCGGAGATCCCACCGACGACGCCACCGACGTCGGACCGCTCGCCACCGAACAGGGGCGCACCGATCTCGAAGAACTTGTCGACGACGCTGTCGGCAAGGGCGCGAAGGTACTCATCGGTGGCAGCAGAGTCGAGCGGCCCGGATGGTTCTACCAACCGACGATCCTCGCCGACATCACCGACGACATGGAGATCTACTCCGCCGAAGCGTTCGGTCCGGTAGCAGCGCTGTACCGCGTCGAGGACATCGACGAGGCGATTGCGATCGCCAACGACACCACCTTCGGCCTCGGCGGAAACGCCTGGACCACCGACGAGGCCGAACAGGATCAGTTCATCGACCGGATCGAATCGGGCCAGGTGTTCATCAACGGCATGACCACCTCGTATCCAGAACTGGGATTCGGCGGGATCAAGCGATCAGGCAATGGCCGCGAACTGACCTCCCACGGCATCCACGAGTTCTGCAACATCAAGACGGTGTGGATCGCCTGATCGGCCGGCTTGATCGTCGGGCGTTCAGGTGACGGTCACACTCCCGCACCGGTCGCGCCCGCCTCGGCCTGTGCGGCTGTGAAGCCGTCGTACTCGAGCTGTTCAACCAGCCCGGAGTGGCTGAATGCACTGATCTCGAGATACGACTTACCCTTTCGTACCGCTTGTGCGGTCCAGTCGGCCCCGCAGTTGTCGGCCGCGTATGTTGCGTCGGAATTCGAGAATCCCTCGTACTCGAGTTGCTCGATCAATTCGGTGTAGCTGAAGCCTGAGATCTCGAGATATGAGTGGGCCTTCGAGAGAGCGTTGCGCTGTCCCGACGACGACCCAGTGGACCCGGTCTCGTCGGCCGGCGCAGCGACCGTTGTTGGACCAGTGACTGTCGGTTCGGTGATTGCTGGCTCGGTGGCTGTCGGTTCGGTGACATCAGCATCTGTGACGGCTGTCGCCGTATGTCTGTGGTCATCTCGGTCTCGGTGGCCTCGGGCGCCGCGGTCGCGGTAACCGTCGTGGTCGTCGGTGTCACCGTCGCGATCTCGGTGACGGTGGCGGTGCTTGCCGAAGCAACCTTGCCTTCCTTGCACCCTCCGACACCGAGAACGATGACGACAGCAGCAAGGGGCACTGCGATACAAGCGGTAGATCTGGTCGAGCGTGTCATGACTGGTCCTTCGTCAAGATGAAACTTTCGCCGCGGCTGCAACGTGCGACACGGATGCAACAAGCACGGATGCAACAAGCGCGGCATGTGCGAATCATCATGACGTCGACCACCGACAAGCGAGACTGTGCTCGGCTCAGACGTAGGCCGATCGGCAGACGGCGTCGCTCTCGTGAAAGGCGACTTCAGGCCGCGATCTGCGGAGTCGTAGGCTTGATGTGTGGTTGATTTTGCATATGTCATCGCCGGTTCGGAAGCGACTGGCGGCGCCGGGATTCAAGTCGATCTGAAGACCTTCCAGGAGTTGGGTGTCTACGGAGTCGGCACCATCACCTGCATCGTCTCGTTCGATCCGAAGAACGGGTGGGCGCACCGGTTCGTACCCGTCGAACCGGACGTCATCGCCGACCAGATCGAAGCGGCAACCGCCACCCATGATCTCGACGTCGTGAAGGTGGGCATGCTCGGCACGCCCGCGACCATCGACGTCGTCGCCGACGCGCTCGCCGCCCGGGACTGGCGTCACGTCGTCGTCGATCCCGTCCTCATCTGCAAGGGCCAAGAGCCTGGCGCTGCACTCGACACCGATACCGCGTTGCGCGAGAAGATCATTCCGCTCGCGACGGTGGTCACCCCGAATCTCTTCGAGGCGCAGATCCTGTCCGGCATGGACGAGATCACCAGCGTCGAGGATCTCGCTGAGGCCGCGCGTCGAATCGCCGATCTCGGTCCGAAGTACGTCATCACGAAGGGCGGCGTCGAACTTCCCGGCGACGACGCCGTCGACGTGCTGTTCGACGGCACGGACGTGACCGTGCTGGCCGCGCCGAAAGTCGGGTCCGAGCGGGTCTCCGGGGCCGGATGCACGCTCGCCGCCGCCATCACGGCCGAGTTGGCGAAGGGCGCCGAGATCGGTGAGGCTGTCGCATTCGCCAAGGAATTCACCACGGCAGGCATCAACGGCCGCGTGTCGGGGCACACCCCGTTCGACACGGTGTGGCAGGGCGCTTTCGTGGACGCGCTCGAGGGCTGACCCGCACGCCGTCAACGTGAGCCCAGAGCGATCGAACCCGGCGTCAAGGGTTGCGCCCAGCGAACGCGAATGGCCATGGTTGGGACGTCGTCGACGTTGCAGAAGAAGTCACATCCGCGACGACTCAGGGAGCACCGAATGACCGGAGCGCTGTCCACCTCGACGACACCAGCCGACGGCGACTTCGCCGACGAATGGCAGCAGTGGCACACCATTCGCGAGCGTGACCTCGCCGCTCCCCTTGGATGGCTGTCGATCAACCGCCTCGAATGGCTCGACACGGAACCGTCGCGTTTCGAGGGGCTGCCGGGAACCTGGTGGTTCGACGGCCCGACCGCCCACCTTCGACCAGGCGACGGCGGGTTCTTCGACACCCGCGATTTCGACCTCGAACCGACCGGCCCGGGTGAGGTCGTGGACATCGACGACGTGCACATCGAGGTCGCACGCCGCGGCGACGGCTACCTGATCCGCGTGCACGACGAGAACGCGCCCACGGTGCGCAATTTTCGTGGCGTTCCGGCATATGACGCCGATCCCGCGTGGGTCGTCGAAGCGCGGTTCGAGCCGTACGACCAGCCGCGGCCGGTGACCGTCGGCGCCGTCGCGGAGGGCTTGGCCCACGTGTACGTCTCCCCCGGTGAGCTGGTCTTTGACCACGACGGGCAGCAGCGTCGACTCATTGCCTTCAACGGCAAGCAGGGCGGGCTGAGCGTTCTGTTCACAGATGCCACCTCGGGAATCACCACGTATGCGGCGAATCGAAGCCTGGCCGTCGAGGCTGCCGACGAGGTGCTGCGCAACGGCGGACGTGTGGTGCTCGACTTCAATCGCGCGACCAATCTGCCGTGCGCGTTCATCGACTTCGCCACGTGCCCGCTGCCGCCCGCTGGCAATCACCTCGATGTCGAGGTCACCGCTGGCGAGAAGACGCCGTACGAGCGCTCAGCTTAGTAGAGCCACGGTCGGTACGCTTCGTCGCCGAACTCCTCGTCCGGAATGTCGTCGAGGCCCGCCATCACCTGCTTGGCGAGCTTCGCGGTGCTCGGCACCCTGGTGGGGTCCCACGTCTCGGGCTTCCAGAGTTCGGACCGCATGAATGCCTTGGAGCAGTGGAAGAACACCTCCTCGACGTCGACCTCGACGGCGAGGATGGGTCGCTTGCCGCGGACCGCGAGCTGATCGAAGTACGGACCATCGTCGACGATGCGGGCCGATCCGTTGACCCGCAACGTGTCGCCACGCCCCGGGATCACCGCGATCGCGCCGACGTGCGGATTGGTGAGGATGTTCTCGTAGCCGTCCACGCGCCGATTACCTGGGCGCTCGGGGATCGCGATGGTGTGTTCGTCGATGACGTGAACCACCTTGCCCGCGGGATCGCCCTTGGGTGATACATCCACGCGGCCCGACGCGTCCGATGTGGCCAGGAAGATCATCGGTGTCGCGGCGAGCCATTCGACGTGCGCCGACAGCAACTGCGGCATGGCTTTGTTCGCGATGATCTCTGCCGGATGCCCGACGATCTCCCGCAACTGTGCCTGCGTGGTGACCTGCATACCCTCCATGATGCCCAGTCGACTCGATGCCCAGTCAACTCGATACGCGGTCACCCGGCTGCGGCGGTCGGCAGTTCGAGATCCAGTTGAAAGCCGGCGGCCGTGCGTTGCGCCCGAATGGTGCCACCGTGCGCTTCGACGATGCCTCGCACAATCGCGAGGCCCAGACCGGCCCCGGTCCTCGCGGAGTCGTCGCGGTCAGACGTGCGCGCGGTGTCCGCGCGCCATCCGATGTCGAAGATCGAACCGAGGTCTTCCGACGACACTCCCTCGCCCTGATCGACGACGCTCAGGACGAGCATCGCGTCGTCTCCGACTGCACGGACGGTGATCGTGCTCTCATCCGGCGCATGCCGTACGGCGTTGCTCAGCAGGTTGCCGATCGCGCGCGTGATCTCGCGGGGATCCGCCCAGACGACGTGCCCGTCAATTCCGTCGTCGACGATGCGTATACCTCGACCGGCCGCGATCGCCTGAACGTCCGCCACGGCGTCGCTGACGAGATCGCGTAGGACGACGGGCTCGCAGCACAGCTCCAATGAACCGGTCTGAAGCTTGGACAGCTGGAACAGGTCGTCGACCATTTTGTTGATTGTGTCGACCTTCGTGCGGATCGTCGCGATGTAGAGTCCCGGCTCGGCTGCCGTGCCATCCTCGAGTGCCTCCGCCATCGCCCTCATTCCGGCTAGAGGTGTTCGGAGATCATGCGAGATCCAGGCGAAGAACTGCCGTCGCGCCGCGTCCAGTTCGGCAATCTGTGCGCGGGCGTCTGCCAGGCGTCGCGATGTCTCGGCCAATTCCGCTGACACCTCGTCGAATTCGCGCCATCCGGTGAGCGACGCGGTAACAACGTCACCGTCGCCGACCCGGCGGGCATCGGCGACAAGCGCCTCAACCGGCGATCGAATGGCGCGCCCCGTCACCGCCCAGCCGGCGATCATGCTCATCAGCGCCGAGATTCCGATGACATACGCGAGCACGACGACGTCGTGCCCGGACAGATACATCTCCGCGGCAACCGCCAGGGTGGACACCACGATCGACACCAACGATCCCGCGAGGACGACAGCGCATCGTACAGCAATACCGCTGTGCGGCGTGAGCCTGAGGACCAGCACCGTAAGGATGGTCACCAGCGCGGTCGCCGCGAACGTGGTGCCCGCGATCAGCAGGACTTCATACGGGCCCAACATCATTCGCCCCGTGCGGTGAATCGGTATCCAGCGCCCCACTCGGTGTGCAGAAAGCGCGGAAAGCGCGGCTCGGGTTCGATCTTCTCGCGCAACCGTCGCACGTGAACTGTCACCGTCGATGCGTCGCCAAAGGCCCACTGCCACACTTCGCGCAGGATCTCCTCCCGGCTGACAACCCGATCCGGAGTGCGCACCAGATAGAGCAGGAGTTCGTACTCGCGGGCCGTCAACGCGATCTCCTTACCGTCGACCCACACTCTGCGATGAGCGGGATCGACGCGGAACAGCCCCGCCGTGAATGTCAACGGCGCACTGGTGTTGGCGCTACGGCGCAGCAACGAGTTCACTCGAAGCTGCAACTCCCGCAACGCGAATGGCTTCCCGAGATAATCGTCGGCGCCTCGCTCGAGTCCGGCTATTCGATGGTCGGGTCCATCGAGCGCCGTCAACATGATGATCGGTACCTCAGACACTGCGCGCACTCGACGACACAATTCGTCGCCGTCGATCAGGGGGATCATGCGATCCAGAATCAGGAGATCGGGCATCTCCGCGCTGAGCGCAACCCACGCCTTCTCCCCATCGGCGTGCATCGCGACGTCGCACCCCGCAGCACGAAGGTGATCGGCGACGACGGTTCGGACCGCCGGGTCGTCCTCGACGACCATCACTCGTGCCCCTTGCTGCATCAGTCGAGCGTAACCGCCAAGTGGCTTGTCGCCCGGCGAGAATTATTACGGTGCTGAAATCTGGGCTTACCGCGCTGAAATCATCGCCGGTCGCACCCGCTGTGATTGCTGTAATTCCTGTCGTGCCGAGTCGGCACATCCACCACGTCAGGAGAAACACATGCGGATCAAGACCTTCATCGCCAGCGCCTTCGCAGCCTTTGTAGTCGTCGGCGCCATCGCCGGATGCAGCGATCAGAGCACATCTGCGACGACGACCTCGGCGGCCCCGATGTCCGCATCGGCCGAGACGTCGATGGCCCCCATGAGCTCGACAGCTGCAGCACACGGAGCGTTCGCGGGACTCAACGACAAAAAGGTGTCGGGCACAGCGACTCTCACGGCGGGAAAGGTGGAATTGTCAGGCTTCTCGTCCGACGAAGGTCCCGATCTGCATCTCTACCTGGCCAAGGGCACCTCGGAATCAGACGTCAGCAACGGAGTCGCACTCGGTAAAGTCGCCTACGACAAGGCTTCTCAGTCCTTCGAGGTGCCCACCGGCGTCGATGCTGCCGCCTACTCGGACGTGGTGGTGCACTGCGACAAGGCAAAAGCCGTATTCGGTGCCGCAGAGCTGATGAAGTGACGACAACGGATTCACGCGTCGCGCGCAGTGCGAGGGTGGCAACAGTTGTCTCCGCCACCCTCGCACGCGTGGCACTCGGCGCGCTCTGGCTGCACGAAGGGATCGTCAAGTATCACGCCGGTTTCGGGCGGGCCGACATTCTTCTCGTCGTGCAGAGTGCAGCAAGCAACGAGCGAGTACCCGGCTTCTACCGCGCGTTCACCCGCGACGTCGTCGGACATGTTCCGACTGCCTTCGGCGTTGGCGTCCCGCTGCTCGAAGTGGCACTGGGTATTGCGCTGGTCCTCGGACTCGCCACATTGCCTGTGGCGCTGCTGTCAGCGTTTCAGCTCTGCAACTACTGGTCGGCGGATCAGCTCGTCACCCAATACCCGATCATGCTCGCGCTCTCGGTGGCCGTCGCGGCGTTCGCGTCGACGGCGTCACGAGTAAACCTGCGCACCTCGCTGGCGGCCGTCCACCAGTTGAAAAGGTCGTCGCTAGCGATAGGTCACCACGAGCGGCGCGTGGTCTGACAATCGCTGCGCCGGCGATGGTTCTTTGTCCACTGTCACCGACACGGCGCGGCGAGCCAGACCTGGCGTGGCGAGCTGATGGTCGACGCGCCAGCCGACGTCCTTGGCGAACGACTCCCCCGCCCAGCTCCACCAGGTCAGCGGTCCGGGTCGATCACCATGGACACGCCGGACCACGTCGACGAGTCGACGCGAACCCAAAACCGAATCGAACCAGGCGCGGTCTTCGGGCAGGAAGCCGTCCATCGACCGGGCAGCGCGCCAGTTGGTCACGTCGTGTTCGGTATGGGCGATGTTCAGATCCCCGACGAGCAGAAACTCCCGACCGTCACGTTGGGCCGACAGGCGATTTCGGTTCAGCTCACGAGCGAATGCACTCAGGAATCGTTGCTTTCGGTCGTACTTCGCCCCACCGTCGGGGGCGTCGCGCATGGCTCCTGTTCGTTGACGATGCGCGGGCAGTCCGCCCTTCGGCAGGTAGAGGCACCCGACAGTGACCGGTCGGTCGGCGAGGTCGACTTCGATGTACCTTCCGTGCGTGGCGAATTCGTTGAGTCCGCGTGCTTTCGGCGGATCGGTCAGCCAGGTCCGCACTGCGGTCGGTGGTGTCTTGGTCAGAATTGCCACGCCGTTACGTCCGGCAATCGATCCGACGTCGAGCGCGATCGAGTAGCCGGGAAAACTGCCGACTTCCGTTGCCGGAGAGCGCAGTTCCTGAAGCGCCACGACGTCGGGGCTTCGTTCTGCCAACCACGCGTCGAATCCTCGACGTCGCGCTGCTCGAATCCCGTTGACGTTGAATGACACAACCGTGAAAGGGTCAGGCCGGTTGTGGGACGCGGCCCCGCCGTCGTTCATTGCGTGTGGGTGCCGACGTTGATCACGCGACCGTCGGATGCCCGGTAGAAGAATCGTGTGACGCCCCACGGTTCGTCGGTCAGCGGGTGCACGATCTCCACTCCCGCGGCATGCGCCTGGGCGAGCGCTTCTCGGACGTCGTCGACGAAGATCGAGACGTCGGGGTTGACCGGCGCGGACGCGTCGGAGGTCATGACGCTGAGCTGATGCCCGTCGTCGTCTCCCAGAGTGACGATCCATCCGTGATCCATGAGGACGCGCAGGCCGAGGATCGCAGAGTGCTCAGCAACGGCCTGGTGGAGATCCGAGACGGTGAGATTGGGAACCACTCGATCAACATGCATACTCCCACTCTCTCACCGACCGCCCGGCCCGACGGCCGGGGCCGGCGTCAGCGGCGGTCGTAGGTGAGCACCCGTACACCGCCGGGGAGATCTGTCTCGTCCACCGGGGTGAACAGGGTCGGCGCGAACGGCCCGTTGAACAACGGCACCCCACTGCCGATGATCGACGGGTTCACTTTGAGCACCAACCTGTCGATCTCGGGAAGCAACGCATGTGCCAGCGTTCCGCCGCCGACGAGCCAAATGTCGAGTCCCTCTTCGCGTTTGAGTTCGCGCACTGTCTCGGCGGGTTCGTCTCGCACGATCTCCACGGCTCCAGAGTTGCTCCCTGGAAGAGTCGTCGAGAACACCAGGTGACGAAGATGTGGGTACGCGTCGGGGATACCCGCGGCAAGACCGAGTTCGTACGATCCACGCCCCTCGACGACCGTGTCGAAAACTGTTCCCGCACCGTCGATTCCGAGCGCTGTGCGCACCGGGTCCGGTAGCGTCTCGGGATAGTTCTCGACGATGAACTGCACAACGTCGTCGGTGATCGGGAAGAAGTCGGCCCCGGAAGGGTCACCACCGTCGGGTCCAGCGATGAATCCGTCGAGCGTCGTTGCCACGTAGTAGACGAGTCTGCGCATCGGTTGATTCTCCCATAACGGACATGAGTCGACGATGTCTTCTCACGCGCGTGCGTCGCGGCGAGCGTGCGCTTCACTCACACGTTGACGTCGAAACCCAAGTCCACATCGCAGGCGGCCTGCCCGCCTCGAATACCCCAATTTGCCATCTCGATATCGCGAACGATGACCGTGATGTGGTCGGCCGGGATGCCGAGCACGCCCAGTCGTCGTGAAACCTCTCGGTAGAGAGCACGTTTGGCGTCGACGCTCCGGCCGGCAAAGCAGTCGACGACAACGAGGGTGTACGCCTCCGGAGACGACAGGGTCGGCGGTACCGCGAAGCGATGAGGCTCGTGCACAACAAGTCTCACGTGTTTGTCTTCGACGGGGATCGCGAACGCTGCGACCAAGGAGTCGTGAACCGCGTCCAGAATCGCCGCCTCGGTCTCTGGGGCGTACGTCCGACGAACTTCGACCTGGGTGCTTGGCATCAAGAAACGATACCGCCTGCACACCACGGCCGGACTCGGCGAGCATGTCGCAACGACGTGAGTGCGACGATATAGCAATGACCGCATCACTCGTCGCCAAGGACATCGCCGGCGGCTACGCCCATCGTGTGCTGTTCGATCATCTCGATCTGACGGTCGCGCCGGGCGACGTTGTCGGAGTTGTTCGCGCCAACGGCGCGGGCAAATCGACGTTGCTGGCGGTCCTGTCGGGCAGCCTCGCTCCGCTCGAGGGCACTGTCACGCGCGCGCCGGCCGACGCCTTCGTCGGGTGGCTGCCACAGGAGCACGAGCGCGTGC
Organism: Gordonia sp. 852002-51296_SCH5728562-b; assembly: GCF_001665475.1. Lineage (NCBI taxonomy): Bacteria > Bacillati > Actinomycetota > Actinomycetes > Mycobacteriales > Gordoniaceae > Gordonia > Gordonia sp. 852002-51296_SCH5728562-b. Next base: position 70,476 of record NZ_LZMI01000081.1, read on the forward strand.
CGGGTGAGACGGTCGCCCAGTACGTTGCTCGACGAACGGGCTGCGCTGCGGCCAGCGAGGCCATGGAGCTAGCAGCGGCAGCACTGGCCGACGAGGCGCCGGCGTCGGGCGCAGAGGATGATCCGGCCGATGTGTATTCGGCGGCGCTCGACCACTGGCTGGCCACCGGTGCCGCCGATCTCGACGAGCGACTGCCGGCCGTACTCGCCGACGTCGGCCTACGAACCGGCAACACTCCTCCCGAAGACGCGCTCATGACCGGACTGTCGGGAGGCCAGGCCGCTCGCGTGGGGTTGGCCGCGCTGCTGTGTTCACGTTTCGACGTCGTGCTCCTCGACGAACCCACGAACGACCTCGATCTCGATGGCCTCGCGCGACTCGAAGAAGTCGTCAGCGGCATGCGCGGTGGCGTAGTGCTGGTGAGTCACGACCGAGAGTTCATGGCGCGCTGCGTGACTCGCGTTATCGAACTCGACCTCGCCCAACACACCAACACGGTCTACAACGGCGGCTACGAGAGCTTTCTGGAGGAGCGCGAGGTCGCGCGGCGCCATCGCCGCGAAGAGTACGAGGAGTTCGCCGAGAAGAAGGCCGACCTCGTGGCGCGGGCGCGCACTCAACGAGAGTGGTCGAGTCAGGGTGTGCGCAATGCGATGCGCAAGGCTCCCGACAACGACAAGATTCGACGCCGCGCGGCCAGCGAGTCCAGCGAGAAGCAGGCACAGAAGGTGCGGCAGATGGAGAGTCGGATCGCTCGACTCGACGAAGTCGCCGAGCCTCGCAAGGAGTGGGTGCTGGAATTCACCATCGGATCGGCGCCGCGATCGAGCTCGGTGGTCGCCACCGTCGCCAACGCCGTCGTGCGACAGGGAGCCTTCACCCTCGGGCCGGTTTCGCTCCAGGTCAACGCCGGCGAGCGGATCGGCATCACCGGACCCAACGGAGCCGGAAAATCGACGCTCCTACGCCTCCTGACTGGGACCGTAACGCCGGACGAGGGCACAGCAAGTCTCGGCGCAAGTGTGGCGATCGGCCAAATCGACCAGGCGCGTGGACAATTCACCGGTCCACAACCGCTCGCCGACCGGTTCGAGGAACTCGTCCCCGACTACTCGACCGAACAAGTGCGAACACTACTGGCCAAGTTCGGCCTCCGCGCCGACCACGTCGACCGCGCCGTCGGCGACCTGTCGCCCGGCGAGCGCACCCGCGCGGCATTGGCACTGCTTCAGGCGCGCGGAGTCAACGTACTCGTGCTCGACGAACCGACCAACCATCTCGACTTGCCCGCGATCGAACAGCTCGAAGCGGCACTCGAGTCGTTCGACGGCGCGCTGCTCCTGGTCACCCACGACCGTCGGATGCTCGAGAAGGTGCGCATCGACACCCGATGGCACGTCGACGGCGGGCACGTGACCGTCGAGTGATCCAGGCGGCGACCGCGATAGTTGTTGCGCCGGATTGGCGGCAGATTTCCCGGCAATCTACCCAAATGGGAACAATGCGACGTCCGGTGGTGCTGAATGGTGGACATCACGGTGAAGGGTGGACGCAGAATGCTCGCATCGCTCAAGGCATGGTTACAGCGCGGTAGTGACGGCACGGAAGAGGTGCGCCGATGACGAGCAGCGACCCCGACTGGCCGGCCATCGTCGACCGCGCTGCCTGGGACGACGCCAGGAGTGTTCTGCTGCAGCAGGAGAAGGCGCTCACCCGCATGAAGGACGCGGTCAGCGCGGCACGACGCCGCATGCCGATGGTCGAAGTGCGCTCGGACTATGCCTTCGAGGGCGCGAATGGGCGCGTGACACTGCTTGACCTGTTCGACGGACGGCCTCAACTCATCGTGCAGCACTTCATGTTTGGCCCTGACTGGGAGGAAGGCTGTGACGGCTGTTCGATGATGGCCGACCATATTGGTCCGCTCTCCCACCTCCACGCTCGACGGACGTCGTTCGTTTTGACCTCCCGTGCACCACTGGATCGGCTGAGTGCCTTCAGGGATCGCATGGGCTGGCAGCTGCCGTGGTACTCGACCGTCGGCGACGCATTCAACACCGACTTCGGTGCGACCGTCGACGGCGAGGAGCGCCAGGCGATCAGCGTCTTCCTTCGTCGGGGCGACCGTGTATTTCACACGTGGTCGACGTTTAGTCGAGGCGAAGAGCCATTCATGCTCGTGTTCGATCTTCTCGACCTCACACCGTTCGGTCGTCAAGAGGACTGGGAGAACTCGCCACCCGGCGTCCCGCAGGAACCGACGTACTCGTGGATGCGCCTCAGCGACCGGTACGAGAACGACTAGCGCTCCTGCCGACGGCAGGACCTCCCAGCCCGCCGCGCCCTGGCGGTGCCGCTTGCGGTTGCCCACACGCGCGGAATCCGCGCTTCTGGGCAACCGGAACTCGACTGGCCATTGGCCCCGGCGGCGGCTCAGGTCAGAACGCGATACCGAAGGCGAACTACACCGTTTCCGAAACGGTGCTCGTCGAGCAGTTCGAGCTCGGCTCGAACGCCACGCGACAGAGCTGGCTTACCGCCGCCGACAACAATGGGGAGGACGAAGAGTTCGCACTCGTCGACCAGCCCTGCATTGAACGCCGCCGAGGCTACCTGTGCGCCGCCGATGGTGAGATTGCTGGTGGCCGCTGCCTTCATTTCGCGTATCGCTGCGGCATCGAACTGGCGCTCGATTCGCGTGTCACCGGTTGCCACGTCGGTCAAGGTGGACGAGTACACGACTTTGCTCGCCGCCTTCCATACTTTTACGAACTCGGCCATGAGGTCCGATTGTTCTGCAAAGGCGGGATCGGTCTCCCAAACGGACATCGCTTCGTAGAGGCGCCGGCCGTAGAGGAAGGTGCCCGCGGAGCGAAGAAGGTCGGTGTGCGCCGCAAAAACTTCATCGTCGACGGGGAACCAATCGAACTTGCCACTTTCGTCTTCCACGTACCCGTCAAGCGACATGTTGTTGGCGTAGATCAGCTTGGCCATTTCACTGTTCTCCTATCTCGGATGATGGGGTCTGGCCGCGAGTAGCTCGGCGTCCAGTTTGGTCAATGCCTCGCTCCAGCCTCGCCGAGCATTGCCCCGTTGCTCTGGAGGGAGCCATTGGCGGATCGTGAGCCGAGTCCGTCCATCGTTCTCGTCGGAAAACTCGTACCGAATCCTGGTCTGGAATGGCTCAATCCCTCCCGGAAGCTGACCACCGACATGCATCAGACCGTCGATGAGTTCGCCCTCCACCACGTCGGTCAAATCGACGCGCACCCGGACGCGGATGTGTGGATCGGCGGCGGATACCTCCGTCCATTGCTGATAACCGCCTGATCGGATATCGAACTCGATCTCGCTTGCGGGCAAAGTGTTGCCGGCCGGGCCCCACCAGGCCGCGAAATGCATCGGATCCGTGAAAACTCGAAAGGCAAGATCCCGAGGGGCCGCGAGCACATGGGTGATGTCGATCTGCGGGGTTTCGGTATGCATCAGAGTTCCTCCTCGCCAGAGGTGTCAGTGGCTTCCTGGCACGAGGGGCGCGTGGGAGCCGCCTCCTGGATGGCTGCAAGATGAGCATCGAGCCGGGTAAGAGACGAGTCCCAGAACTCTTTGTATCGAGCGATCCAATCGGCAGCTTCGCGAAGCGGCTCGGCTTCTAGGTGGCTAGCTCGCAACTTGCCTGAACGTGTACGCGAGATGAGTGCGGCTTGCTCAAGCACCTTCAGGTGTCGGGAAACAGCAGGCATGGACATGGGCAGCGGTGCAGTCAGTTCAGTGACTGTGGCGTCGCGCTTCGCCAACTCAGCGAGAATCGCACGCCGAGTCGGGTCTGCCAGCGCCGAGAACACGACGCTGAGTTGATCCGTCCCAGCCATATCCACCTCCGGTCATTTAACGACTTTGTTAAGTATCCAATACTGGAGCGAGTTCGTCCAGCGCAGGTCGGAAACTGACCTCAAATGCAGGCTGGGTACGCGCACTGACCGGACCATCAGCTCTTGCAGCAGCGGAGTAGGACTGACGAGTGCGGGGCTCGACCTGACCGGTCACCCAGAGGGGTCCACGTCTGAATACAAAAAAACCCAGGCGAGAGACTCTCTCACCTGGGTTTTACGTCGGGCTGACAGGATTTGAACCTGCGACCACTTGACCCCCAGTCAAGTGCGCTACCAAACTGCGCCACAGCCCGTTGCCCTCTCGCGAGGGCCTCGACAACATTAGCCGACGGCGGCCGTTGGAGGCTAATCGCCTGGTCACGGCCGCGCCGACGGTTCTGCTAAGAGACCGTGGAGCGCTTCCGGTACCAGATCCAGCCACCGGTCACGATGAGTGCGCCGACCAACGATCCGATGATCCCGCTCGGACGCAACGACAGTCCGTCACCCGAGAGCAGGCTGATCAACAGTCCGCCGACAAAGGAGCCGACCATGCCCGCGACGATGGCCAAGGTCCAGTCGATGTTCCACATGTTCTTGCCACCGATGATCAGCTGCGCGAGGGCGCCGATAACCATCCCGAATACGATGATCGCCAAGATAAGCACGCATGGGAGTATGTCACGACTTCGGGCGGGACTCGCCGTCTGGGGCGGTCAACGCTTCCGGCGGTCCCGCTTGTCGCGCACGCGCACGTTGATCCGGACCGGCGAGCCGTCGAAGTTGAATTCCTCGCGGAGGCGACGCTCCAGGAAACGGCGGTAGCCCGCCTCCAGGAATCCGGTCGTGAATAGCACGAACGTCGGCGGTCGCACCGATGCCTGGGTCGCGAACATCACGCGCGGCTGCCGTCCTCCGCGCAGCGGAGGCGGATTCGACGCGATGACGTCTTTGAGCCAGTTGTTGAGCTGGCCGGTGGAGATGCGCTTGTCCCACGACTCCAGCGCACCTTCGAGAGCAGGCACCAGCTTTTGGACCGCGCGTCCGGTCATCGCCGAGATGTTCACACGCCGTGCCCACGGCACGCGCGCGAGCTCGCGGTCGATCTCCTTGTCGAGCTGGTAGCGACGATCCTCGTCGACCAGATCCCACTTGTTGAACGCGATCACCAAGGCACGTCCGGTCTCGATGATCAGCGACAGCACACGTAGATCCTGCTCGGTGATCGGTTCCGAAGCGTCGATCAGCAGGATCGCGACCTCGGCGGCCTCAAGCGCCGACCTCGTGCGCAGCGACGCGTAGTACTCGTGCCCGCTGGCGGTGTGCACCTTGCGGCGCAAGCCCGCGGTGTCGACGAACAGCCACGGCCGTCCGTCGAGTTCGACAAGCTCGTCGACGGGGTCGACGGTGGTGCCCGCGACATTGTCGACGACCGAACGGTCGGAACCCGCGAGCTTGTTGAGCAGCGAGCTCTTCCCGACGTTGGGCTTACCGACGAGCGCCACGCGACGGGGACCGCCGAACGCAGGCGCAGCATCCCGCGGGGTCTCGGGCATCTTCTCCAGGATCACGTCGAGGAGATCACCCGCTCCCCTGCCGTGCGCAGCGGAAACCGTATGTGGTTCACCGAGTCCCAGCGACCAGAGTGATGCAGCCTCGGCCTCGAGCTTCTCGCTGTCGACCTTGTTGGCGACGAGGATGACCGGCGTCTTGGACCGTCGAAGCACGCGCGCAACGGCCTCGTCTGTCGCGGTGGCGCCGACCGTGGCGTCGACGACGACCACGATGACGTCGGCGGTTTCCATCGCCGATTCGGCCTGTTTCGCGACGGCCTGTTGCAGGCCCTTGGCGTCGGGTTCCCAACCGCCCGTATCGACGACGGTGAATCGGTGTCCCGACCACGACGCCGAATACGACACACGGTCGCGGGTGACGCCGGGGATGTCTTCGACGACGGCCTCACGGCGGCCGAGGATGCGGTTGACCAACGTCGATTTGCCCACGTTGGGACGGCCGACGATCGCGACGACGGGGAGGCGCTCGGGTTCGCCACCTTCCTCGCCGAGGTCGAATTCGCTGAGTTTCCAATCGGTTTCGTCCGACCAGATCCCGTCGCCTGGTTGGGCGGTTACGTCGGTAGTGATGAAGTCATCGTGCTCGGTCACACGGCACCTCCGGTTCGTGTCTGGACCAGTCCGGCGAGTTCGTCGAGAACCTGCTCGAGTGACAGGTCGCTGGTGTCGACGATGACCGCGTCGTCTGCTGGTCGCAGCGGCGATACGGTGCGCGTCGAGTCGAGATGATCACGGCGGTTCACACTGTCGAGAACCTGCTCGAAATCGCTGTCACGACCGGCGGCAAGGTTCTGCCGATGTCGTCGTAGTGCTCGCGCCTCGGGCGTCGCGGTGAGATAGATCTTGACCTGCGCGTCGGGAAAGACGACGGTCCCGATGTCTCGGCCCTCGACGACGACGAAATCGTCGACGGCGTGAAGCCGTTGCAGCGCAACCATCTTCGACCGCACGGCGGGTACCGCAGAGACCGCGGAGACCGCGTTGGTCACCTCGTCGGTGCGAATCGGCGCCGACACGTCCTCACCGTCGAGGAACACCCGGGATCCACCCGATCCGTCTGCACGCAGTTCGATCCGCGCGTCTGCGACGACCGTGGCGATCGCGTCGGGAGCATCAGGCGAGACACCTGCCCGCTGCACGGCGAGCGTCGCGGCACGGTACATGGCCCCGGTGTCGAGGTAGTGCGCACCGACCCGCTGCGCGAGAAGCTTTGAGACAGTGGACTTTCCAGTCCCCGCGGGTCCGTCGATCGCGATCACGCGCGATGACGTGACGGACTCGCTCACATCCCCACCGCCTTGTACAGCGCACCGACCTCGTCGCGACCGAGCACTCGCAGCGTTCCTGGACGCTGCTCGCCGAGCGCCACGTTGCCGATGTGGGTGCGCACCAACGAGGTCACCGGGAATCCGACGGATTCCATGAGTCGACGCACGATCCGATTTCGGCCCTCGTGCAGAGTGATTCGCACCAGCGACTGTCCCTCGTTGACGTCCATCACGGTGAATCCGTCGACAGACACCGGGCCGTCGTCGAGTTCGACGCCGTCGCGCAGCGCGCGCGAGAGTCCACGAGGAACCTCGCCCTTGACCGTCGCGAGGTAGGTCTTGGGGACCTCGTAGGACGGGTGCATCAGCCGATGGGCGAGCTCGCCGTCGTTGGTCAGCAGCAACAAACCCTCGGTCTCTGCGTCGAGTCGGCCGACGTGGAAGAGGCGCTGACCCGCCATGACGCGTTCGGCGACGATGTCGCCGACGCACGGGCGGCCTTGGTCGTCGGCCATCGTCGACTGCCAGCCCTTGGGCTTGTTCAGCGCGAGGTACTGCTTGGTCTCGTCGATGATGACGCGGGCACCGTCGACGCGAATGACCGCGGTGTCGGGGTCGATGCGCAGCCCCTGCTCGGTCACGACCTCGCCGTCGACCTCGACGCGACCGGCGGCGATCATCTCCTCCGCGCCGCGACGCGACGCGACGCCGGCCTGTGCGAGAATCTTCTGGAGTCGTACGCCGTCGTCGACATAGGTTGCGTGGCCACTCTCGTCGGAGCCGCCCTGGTGACGGGCTGGTCGCGCGTTGTTCAGCCTGATGCGCCCTGCCTCGACGTCGGGCGTCGAACGGCCTTTGCGGTGCCGCTTCTTGGTGCTGGGCTGCTGGCCCTTATGCGCATGTCCCTTACCGCCCGCGGGGATGCTGCGACCGCTCGCGGATTTGCCTGACGCGCCGCGTCCGGCCGACCCGCCTGCGGAGCGTTGCCCGCGCGGGTTGTCGTTGGAGGTGTTCTTTCGGTTGGTGCGACCCGCATTGTTCTTCCTGCGGTCGCCCGGTGTGCCGTCACGGCTAGCGGATGCCATATGTCATTCCTGGTCGTCGATTGTGGTTCCCGACGAGGCGTCGGGTGTGTCGTCTCCCTTTGAGTCTGAACGCCCACTACTCAGTTTGGCGAATCGCGGGTCAGACAGGAGCTCTTCGTCGAGGTCGTCAATGAGGTCGACGTCGGGCAGCAGCGGGGCCAAATCGGGTAGTTCACTCAACGACGCGAGCCCCAGACGCTCGAGGAACAGCTCGGTTGTCCCGTAGGTCGTGGCACCCGACGCGGTATCGGACCCGACCTCGTTGATGAGTCCTCGGGCGACGAGTGTGCGGACGACGCCGTCGACGTTCACACCTCGGATCGCGCTGACGCGCGCCCTGCTCACGGGCTGTCGATACGCGATGACGGCGAGCGTCTCCAAGGCTGCTCGGGTCAGTTTCGAACGCGCCCCGTCGAGGAGGAGACGCTCGACGTACGGCGCGTACTCGGCTCGTGTATAGAACCGCCAACCATCACCGGCGAATCGAAGGTCGATGCCGCTGCGCGCTTCGGTCAGGTCAGCCGCCATCTGGGTGAGCGTCGAATGCACGCGTGCGCGATTGTCGCCGACCGCCGAGGCGAGTTCGTCGGCGGTCACCGGCGTGTCGACGACGAGCAGCACGGCTTCGAGCGCCGCACGCAGACGGGCGTCGTCGAGAACTGGTTCGGAGTCTGCCTCGTCGACGACCACGTCGCCGACGTCGAGCGTCGTCTGCTCGGGCGCAACGCTCTCGGACGAGTCGGCGCCTGGATCGTCTGGACCCGCGTCGATGTCGGTCATTCGTAGTCCTCTGCTTTCTCCATGCGTAGTTCGTCGCGGTTGCGCTCGCCTGTCCACGACACCTGGAGTTCTTCGAGTGCCTCGGGCTGCTCGAAAGTGACCGCACGCTCACGGAAGAGTTCGAGCAGTCCGAGGAAGCTGCCGACAACCTCGAGTCCGTTCTCACAGTCGGCGACGAGCGCGCGGAAGGTGAGCCACTCGCCGGGCTTGGCAGCCAGCAGCGCGGCCATGCGTCGCGCCTGCCCGGGCACCGACACCTTGTGCATGTCGTGAAGGTGATCGAGGCCGACCGTCGGAATAGGTCGCGGGGTCAACGCCGCGACGGCGACCTCCGCGAACCCGTTCGCGTCGACGCCGAGTGTCACCTCGGGCAGCAGATCGGTGAACTGCTGCTCCAACGACACCGCGCGCGGATAGCGCTGCAGCGCCGCGGCTTCGAGTTCACCGAACAGCGCGGCCACCTGCTTGTACGCGCGGTACTGCAGGAGCCGCGCGAAGAGCAGGTCACGCGCTTCGAGCAGCGCGAGATCCTCCGGGTCGTCGACCTCTCCGGTCGGCAGCAGCCTCGCCGCCTTGAGATCGAGCAGGGTTGCCGCGATGACCAGGAACTCGGTGGTCTGCTCGAGTCCTAGCTCTGAACCCATCTCCCGCGTGTACGCGATGAACTCGTCGGTCACCGCATGCAGCGCGACCTCTGTGACGTCGAGACGGTGCTGGCTGATCAGGTTCAGCAGCAGATCGAACGGACCCTCGAAGTTGGCGAGCTTGACCCGAAAGCCCTGCTCCTCGGCCTCCGTCGCCCCTGCCTCGGGCGTTGCTGCCTCTGTGGTGCCTGCCTCTGGGGCCTCGACGTCGGTCGTGCCAACCTCCGAGTTGCCAACCTCAGCGGCGTCGGCATCGGCGGTGCCGGTCTCGGTCATGCCTGCTTGACGTTGCGCGCGATGACCTCGCGCGCCAACGCGCGATACGCCTTGGCGCCCGCGGACTTCGGCGCCCACGACGTGATCGGTTCGCCCGCGACGCTGGTCTCCGGGAAACGCACGGTGCGAGCGATGACGGTGTCGTACACGGCGTCGCCGAAGACCTCGACGACGCGAGCCATCACCTCACGGGAGTGCAGGGTTCTGGCGTCGAACATCGTGACGAGGATGCCGCCGAGGGTGAGACGGAAGTTGAGTCGGTCGCGCACCTTCTCGATCGTGTCGGTGAGCAGCGCCAGACCGCGCAGACTGAAGTACTCGCACTCCATCGGGATGATCACTGTGTCGGCGCAGGCAAGGGCGTTCACGGTGAGCAACCCGAGCGATGGCTGGCAATCGATCAGAACGACGTCGTAGCGGTCGAGAACGGGATGCAGCGCCCGGCCGAGGGCTTGTTCGCGTCCGACTTCGCTGACGAGTTGGATCTCGGCGGCAGACAGATCGATGTTCGACGGCAGAAGGTCGAGGTTCTCGACGCGCGTACGCATCAGCACATCCTCGATCGACGCGTGCGGCGGGACCAGCAGGTTGTAGACGGTCTCGTCGAGTTGGTGATGCGGCACGCCGAGACCCGCGGACAACGCACCCTGCGGATCGAGGTCGACAAGCAGTACGCGTCGCCCGTACTCGGCGAGCGCGGCACCCAGGTTGATCGTCGACGTCGTCTTGCCGACGCCGCCCTTCTGATTGCACACGGCGATGACGGTCGCCGGTCCGTGTCGGTCGAGGGGCGCAGGCGTCGGAACGTCGCGGTAGGGACGCCCGGTGGGGCCGATCTCGTCGTCGGGATGATCGCCCTCGTCGATGTCGATGCCGGACGTCACATGAAGGCGGTACTGATCGTCGGTATGACCTCCCGACCGCGGTGTACTCGGTGTGCTCACGTACCCGCCTTTCTCACTGATCACGTATCGACGCCGCTTGTCAGCCTAATGGTTCACTGCACTGAAGCCGTGGAGCATCGCCGCACGGCCCTTTCGACGATGCTCAGCGCGCTCTCGGATGGGCCGTGGCGTACACCTCACGCATCGTGTTGACGGTGACGAGGGTGTAGACCTGCGTCGTCGTCACCGAGGCGTGCCCGAGCAACTCCTGGACCACTCGCACATCGGCGCCGCCATCGAGGAGGTGCGTCGCGAATGAGTGCCGGAGGGTGTGCGGTGAGACGGCCGTACCGATTCCGGCCCGCTCGGCAGTGTCGGCGAGCACCTGCCACGCGCCCTGACGAGTGAGCCTGCCGCCACGCGCGTTGAGGAACAACGCGGGCGTCGAGCGTGTCACCAGAGCGGGCCTGCCACGCACCAGGTACGCCTCGATAGCGCCGACGGCGGGTCCGCCGACGGGCACGAGACGTTCCTTTCCGCCCTTGCCTCGCAGCAGGGCGGTGCGAGCATCGGTGTCGAGGTCGTCGACGTCGAGCGACGTCGCCTCGGTGATTCGTGCTCCGCAGCTGTAGAGCAGTTCGAGAAGCGCGCGGTCGCGCAGCGCGCGCGGATGGTCGCCCGCACCCGCTTCCTCCAGGATCGCGACGACGTCGTCGACGGGCAACGCCTTGGGGAGGCGTCGCGCCGGACGCGGTGGCCGCACCCCGTGCGCGACGTCGGCGGGCACGACACCTTCGGCAGCGGCGAACTTGTGAAAACCTCTGGTGGCCACCAGGGTTCGTGCCACCGAGCTGTCGGCGAGGGGTGTTGTCCCGGCTTCCTCGTCGCCGCGTCGCAGATCGACGAGGAACTCGCGCACGTCGTTCTCGGTGACCTCCGCGAGATCGACGATCCCCCGCCCGGTGAGATAGCGACGGTAGCGGTCGAGGTCACGGCCGTAGGACGCAAGCGTGTTGGGCGCCATGCCGCGTTCGACGGTGAGGTGGTCGAGGTACCTCGACACCACGTCGTCGACTCGCGTCCCGGTGGTGGTCACGTCGACGCCTTACCCGCCTTGCGATCGGCGAAGGCGTGGGGCTTATCGCGCCACGGCGAATCCGGCGTCCGTAACGGCGTCCCGGTGCGGTCCGCGGCGTCGAGCGCGAGAATCCCCGATGCCGCGGTCGCGTTCACGATCTCGCCCGACAGCACCATCGCCACGGCATCGTCGAGTGCGACCCACTCCAACGACATGTCGGCCTCTTCGTCCTCGCGTTCGGCCACGTGGTGCTGAGACAGTTCTTCGGCGAGGTAGACGCGCAGCGCTTCGTCGGTGAACCCAGGCGAGAGGTCGAGGTCGACCAGAACCTGCCAGCGTTGCGCCCGCAGGTCGGTTTCCTCCGCGAGTTCGCGCTGTGCGGCGGCGAGCGGCTGCTCCACACCGCCCTTGTCGAGCAGCCCCGCGGGAATCTCCAACAGCCTGCGGCCGACAGGATGCCGGTACTGACGCACCATCGCGATCCTGCCGTCCTCATCGCGCGCGACGACGGCAACGGCACCGAAATGCTCGACGACTTCGCGTTCGGCGACCCGACCGCCCGGCATCTCGACCTGATCGAGGCGAAGCGCGAGGATCGCTCCGTCGTAGACCACTTCGCTCGACTTCACCGCGAAGACGTGGGCGCCGGGTCCGGTGCTCTCGCTCAAGCGTCCTGTTCCTCGACCTCGACGGTGACGTCGTCCTCGACCGCAGCCGCGGGCGGTGGATCGTAGTCGCCCAGGTCCACCGGAAGCCGTTCTGCTGCTTTGTATTTCAACGAAGCGTCGATGAACGAACGGAACAGCGGATGGGGCCGCGTCGGCCGGCTCTTGAGTTCGGGGTGAGCCTGGGTGCCCACCAGGAACGGATGAATCGACGTGGGGTACTCGACGAACTCGACGAGGTGGCCATCTGGCGAGGTACCGGAGAACACGAGCCCCGACGCCGCGATCTTGTCGCGGTAGGAGTTGTTGACCTCGAAGCGGTGCCGATGCCGCTCGGACACCTCTGTCGAGCCGTACGACTCGGCGACGATGCTGTCGGGCTTGAGCGTCGCCGGGTAGGCACCGAGCCGCATCGTGCCGCCGAGATCGGCTTCTCCGGCAACGATCTCGGTCTGGTCGGCCATCGTCGAGATGACGGGGAACGGGGTGTCGGGATCGAATTCCGTCGAGCTCGCGTCCTCGAGGCCCACTGAACGCGCAGCCTCGATCACGATGCACTGCAGACCGAGGCACAGGCCGAGTAGGGGAATGCCTCGACGCCGCGCGTACCGGATCGCGCCGAGCTTGCCCTCGATCCCCCGGATGCCGAAGCCACCGGGGACCAACACGCCGTCGACGTCTCCGAGCGCTGCCTGCGCACCCGCTTCGGTGGCGCATTCGTCGGACGGAACCCACTTGATCTCGGTCTTGGCGCGCCACGCGAATCCGCCCGCGCGGATCGCCTCGGTCACCGACAGATACGCGTCGGGCAGGTCGACGTACTTGCCCACCAACGCGATTCGCACGGTCTCACGCGGCTCGTGCACGCGGTTGAGCAGTTCGCCCCACACAGTCCAGTCGACATCGCGGAACGGCAACCCGAGCTTGCGCACGACATAGGCGTCGAGTTGCTCGGAGTGCAGCACCTTCGGGATGTCGTAGATCGACGGGGCGTCGGGCGTGGAGATGACGCCGTCGATGTCGACGTCGCACATCAGCGCGATCTTCTTCTTGAGTCCCTCGGGGACGTCGCGATCGCACCGCAGGATCAGCGCGTCGGGCTGGATTCCGACGTTGCGCAGCGCGGCGACCGAGTGCTGGGTCGGTTTGGTCTTCAGCTCGCCCGACGGCGCGAGATAGGGCACCAGCGAGACGTGGATGAAGAAGACGTTGTCGCGGCCGACGTCGTGTCGGATCTGGCGAGCGGCTTCGATGAACGGGAGCGACTCGATGTCGCCGACGGTTCCACCGATCTCTGTGATGACCACGTCTGGTGGCTCACCGTCGTCACCGGGCGCACGCATCGCGAGCACCCGCGATTTCAGCTCGTCGGTGATGTGCGGGATGACCTGGACGGTCTCGCCAAGGTACTCGCCGCGTCGCTCCTTGGCGATGACTGTCGAATACACCTGTCCGGTGGTGACATTCGCCGACTGCGAGAGATTGCGGTCGAGGAAGCGCTCATAGTGTCCGACGTCGAGGTCGGTTTCGGCGCCATCCTCGGTGACGAAGACCTCACCGTGCTGGAACGGATTCATCGTGCCTGGATCGACGTTCAGATACGGATCCAGCTTCTGCATGGTCACGCGCAGACCGCGCGCTGTGAGTAGTTGGCCGAGGCTCGACGCCGTCAGACCTTTTCCGAGCGACGATGCGACGCCGCCCGTAACGAATATGTGCTTCGTGCCTTCATGCACGTGGCGAAGTGGTCGCAAAACCCGTCTCTCCCGTCGGCTGGATCAGGCCGGAAAACCTGTTGACCTACGGGACTCCAGGGTAACACCCATCGGCGGTTCTCCGCTCCGCCACACCGGAAGCGTGCTCGCGGGAGGTGTGATCCGCGTCCTGATCTCTCCGGCCGGCCGGGCTGGAGTCGTCCTCTTGGAAGTCCTCTCGGAAGTCCTCTCGGACAGCCCTGCCCGGGCCGCCATCAGTCAGGTCGACGGTCGGTCGGTGGCCCCGACCGTGATCGCCTTGGCACCCGCGCCGGTGCCGTAGGCGCCGGTCCGTCCGCCCTTCTCCTCCTGCAGGACCAGGATCGACGTGATGCGCCCGGTCTGCTGATCGACGTTGTCGACGGTCGAGACGGCGTTGCCCAGACCGGGGTCCGAGCGAACGACGGCAATCGGCGAGCCACCAGCGGTCGAACCCGTCCGACCGAGTAGCGCTCCCCCATCGCCGCGCCCCGAGAGTGCTGCGGAGAAGCGGGCGACGAGTTGTCCCTGCGCTCCGGAATCCTTGGGGTAGCCACCGCCTGTCACCACGACGGCGAGATCGGCAGGTGTCGAGCCCGCCCCGTCGTAGTCGATGAACCCGCCGTCGCGTAGTGCCTGCAGTCCGGTGCGCCTGTCGTCGGCCGACGCGGCACCCTTCCCACCTCGGTCGAGCGTCAGAGCGCCGAGCAGGTCGCCCGTGCGGCCACCGGAATCGACCAGTTCGGCGCGCAGCGTCGACCCCGGAGGAATCGTCTGGTCGATGATCGTCGAGAGTTGCTCGGATTTCTGATCAGCGACGAACTGCGGCGTCAACGCGATCTGACCCGACACCTTGGCGCCCGCGCCGGCGATCGCGTCCTTGACGGCAGCGACGTCGGCGTCGACCGCGCCCGGCGCGGTCACCACCAAGACCGACTGCCCGCGCAGCGTTCCGTCGATCACCCGTCCGGTGATCGCGGTGTCAAAACTGTTGGCGCTGTTGAGCTGATCGTTGAGTTGATCACGCTCGTCCTGCAACGCCCCGATGCGATCGCGACTGGTGCCGGTCAACGAGTTCATTCTGTCGCCGACGAAACCGGAGCCGATGAACAGGCCCACCGCCAGTGCCAAAAACACCGCGGCGAGCGAGATCGCATGCTGCCGAACCGAAATCATTGCCTACCTGTTCCAGACCCCGCGGGCCCACTCGACGAGCTGATGCCACTGTGCGACAACCCAATCGGTCACTTCGCCGCCCGCGCTCGACAACATCACCGCGGCGATCACCGCGATCAGCGCAGCGAGCACCACGAAGGCCACGGCGGCTCCCGACACGCGGCTCCGGTACAGCGTCGCAACGGCTTTCGCGTCGACCAGCTTGGGTCCGACCTTCATCCGGGTGAGGAAGGTCGACGGATTGCTCTCGCGCCGCGAGCGATCGAAGAAGTCGTCGAGGGTGCCGCCATAGCCAACGGTGACGATGAGGTCGGCACCGTGGTAGTCGGCGAGCAGCAGAGCGAGATCCGACGCCGCGCCGGCAGCGGGGAACGTGGTCGCCCCGATTCCGAGGTCCTGGATTCGCTCGAGCCCCGAGGCATGGCCGTCGGTGTCTGCCGGAAGCACCAGTTGCGCACCGCATTTCAGCGTCGCAATCTTCATCTCCTCCGGATCGCCGACGATCAGCGAGGGCTTGTACCCGGCCTTCGTCAGCGTGTCCGCGCCGGCACCGACACCGATGATCACCGGTGAGTACTCCTTGATGAACGGCTTGAGCGCGCGCAGATCGGCGGCACGGTCGGGACCGTCGCCCACGATCACGACGTGCTTGCCGACCAGCGAGGCGTCGATGTCGGGCACGCCGACGCCGTCGATCAGCAGTGGGGACTCGCTCCGAATGAACTCGATCGTGTTGCCGGAGAAGGCTTCCAGGTGATCGACGAGCCCCGTCTTGGCCTCGATCATCATGTCGGCGATCTCGTGCTCGTCGAGCGTGGTGCCGCGCGCGAGGCGTCGCTCACCGACGAACACCTTGCCGTCGTCGACCCGGAGTTTCGCGCCGTCCTTGACTCGCTTGAACACCTCGGGTCCGACCTCGTCGACGAGGACGATCCCGGAGCCGACGAGCACCTCCGGTCCGAGGTTGGGGTAGCGCCCGCTGATGGAGCGGGACGCATTGACCACGGCGACGACATTGGCCTCGACCAGTGCGTCGGCGGTGACGCGGTCGAGGTCGACCTCGTCGAGGATGGCGATGTCGCCCGGTCCGACTCGGTCGAGGAGGCGGCGGGTGTTCTTGTCGATCCTGGCGATACCGGACACGCCAGGCAGTTCTTCGGAGTTACGTGCGAGCAGTGCGGGCATCTTCATGCACCACATGATTGACCGTGCGCCGCACTGCCTCGGGGAGGCGCGCCGCAACATGGGCAACTTTTGTCACACGAGTATCAGCTGTTTCAGCGCTTCTTGCGGGTGCCCTTCGCTTTCGTCGCTGCGCTCGTCGCCTCGTCTGCCGACGATCCGACCGCGTGCGCCTTCTCGCTGTCGGCGGTGGCCAGCAGCTCTTCCGCGTGTGCTCGGCCAGTGTCGGATTCGCCGAGGCCTGCGAGCATCCGCGCCAATTCGGCGATGCGCGCGTCACGGTCGAGTGGCCGCAGCGTGCTGGTCTGCGCACGATCGCCGGATTTCGAGGTCTTCCCGATCACCAGGTGGTTGTCGGCGAAGGCCGCGACCTGTGGGAGATGGGTGACGACGATGACCTGGTGTGCCCGTGCGAGTCCCGCGAGCCTGCGCCCGATCTCCACCGCTGCCCGTCCACCGACACCGGCGTCGACCTCGTCGAAGACCATGACCGATCCCGACGTCGGCTCTGCCAGAACCACTTCGAGCGCCAGCATCAGTCGTGAGAGTTCGCCGCCGGACGCCGATTTCGCGATCGGCAACGGATCGGCTCCGGTGTGCGCGACGAGCGCGAACTCGACACGGTCGGCGCCATCGGCACCCGCGTGCGCGGCCGCACCGTCGACCGTGATCGTCAGCCGATCGTCGGGCGCCGCGGTGTCGGGGATGACGTTCACCGACAGTGCGGCGTCGCCCATGGCAAGGCCAGCCAGTTCGGCCGACACCTTGCTCGACATGGATGTGGCCGCCTTACGACGGATGGTTCGCAGCGTCGACGCCGCAGACTCGACGTCGGTGCGTGCCGATGCGGCCGCCACCTCGAGTTCGTCGATCGAGCCCTGCGGGTCGTCGATCTCGGAGAGTCGACGTTCCGCCGTCTCGCGCCACGCGATGACGCCGTCGATGTCGGGTGCGTATTTGCGCACCAAAGCCTTCAGTTCACCCTGGCGGGCGAGCAGCTTCTCGAGTTCGTCTGCGTCGCTGGGTAATCCGGACAGAAACGACGACAACTCGTCGCCGATATCCGTGACGACGGTCAGTGCCTCCGACACGCGACCAGCCAGTGTCCGTAGTTGCGCGTCGGCAGCGGACTCGAGCAACGAGCGAACCTGCCCGAGACCGTCGACGAGTGAGCTGTTGTCGCCCGCGACGACGTCGTGCGATCCCGCAGCCGCCGAACGGATCGACTCGAGATCGGAAAGTCTGCGGATTGTGTCGGCGAGCGCGTCGTCTTCTCCCGGCTGCGGGTCGACAGCGGCGATCTCGTCGATGCCGAAGCGCAGTCGGTCGGCCTCCTGCGCGAGTTCACGATGGTTGGCGCGCCGCGCGTCGAGTTCGTCGAGAACCGCGACCCAGCTCTCGCGCGCCGAGCGATACCGCTTCAGCGCCGCGGTCGCCTTGTCCCCGGCGAAACTGTCGAGGGCGTCACGCTGATGGTCGGGACGAAGCAGGCGCAGTTGGTCGTTCTGGCCGTGAATCGTCAGCAGCGCACCCGTGAACCTGCCCATCACACCGACCGGCACCGACCGCCCGCCGAGGTGCGCGCGCGAACGACCATCGGATCCGACGGTGCGGACCGCGATGACCGAGCCGTCGTCATCGAGTTCTGCACCTGCGGATTCGACGATGTCGGCGACGGCGGCACGAGTGGCGGCGTCGGCGGACTCAGCGAGTCGGAACCGCCCTTCGACGGTGGCCTTCTGGCTTCCCGAACGCACTCGCCCGGCGTCGGCACGTGCGCCCGAGAGTAGGCGCAGACTGGTGACGATCATCGTCTTGCCTGCACCGGTCTCGCCCGTCAGAACGGTGAAACCGGGACTGAATTGTGCGGAGGCCTGATCGATGACGCCGAGGCCGGAGATCGACAGCTCTTCGAGCACTAGTTCCCCTCACCCTGCCGACCGCGCCAACCGGTCACCGGCAGGTCGAATTTCGTCACGAGCCGATCGGCAAACGGATCGGAATCGATGCGTACCCACAGCACCGATCGGTCGCTTCGGACCACTTCGACGCGTCCACCTGCTGGGACGAAGATCTGACGTCGACCGTCGCACAGGGCGATCGCCGATCGTCCGTGCTTGTCGATCTCCACCGCGATCCGCGACCGAGGGCTGGTCACCATCGGTCGGGCGAAGAGCGCATGCGCATTGCTCGGAACGATCAGGATCGCTTCGAGGTCGGGCCACATCACGGGCCCGCCGGCGGAGAAGGCGTAGGCAGTCGATCCTGTGGGAGTCGACACGAGTACGCCGTCGGCTCCGAACGCGGACACCGGCCGACCGTCTACTTCAGTCACCAACTCGAGGACGCCGTTATTGGTTCGGTTGAGGATGGCGACCTCGTTGAGTGCCCAGCTACGGCGCACCTCGTCCGGTTTGGTCGGATGGCTGATCGAGATGTCGAGGGTCATGCGCGGTTCGACGCGGTAATCACGCGAGATGAGCTGTGCCATCACGTCGTCGATGCGATTGGCCTCGGCTTCGGCGAGAAACCCGATGTGTCCGAGGTTGATTCCGAGCACCGGAACACCCGCCGGATAGGCGAGTTCTGCTGCGCGCAGGAATGTTCCGTCGCCCCCGAGCACGATCACCACCTCGCACCCCACGGCCGATTCCGGGTCGCCCATCGCGACGGTGACGTCTGCACCGAGTTCGCGGAGTCCGTCGATGTCGAGCGGATGGCTCGGTGGCCGCTTGGGACCATGATCGCGGTTGGCGGGACCGTCGTCATCGCTCGCGTCGTCGTGACCTACCCGATCGTCTCGTCCATGAAGGTCGACGTCGTCCTGCGTCGCGGGATTGTCGGCAGTGAGGTCGTGGTCGATGATGCGTAGGCCGACGCCCGCGGCTGCGCAGTGGCGTGCGATCGATTCGACCGTACGGGTCACCACGGCACGTCCGGTGTGCGCCACCACCATGAACTCGCGCTGACCGGACACGGCGACCACTGATTCGTCGATCACCTTGTTCCTTTCACCATTCCCGATCTGCGGGCACACTCAGCGAGGTCCCCCGTCGACGGCACGGTGGATCATCCCCCGCAACTGCGCATCATCCGCAATGTCGGCGACATCGTGTGCGCCGCCACCAGTCTCCCCGAGAGTATCGCTCGAGGGAACGTCGGCCCGTGCGTGGTGGTCAGTGGGACGGTATGTCAGCCACAAGAAGTATTCGACGTTGCCCGACGGCCCTGGCAGCGGGCTCGCCACGACGTCTCTGGTGATCAGTCCGAGCTTCGCCGCGTCACGTGCGACGTGGTACACCGCCTCGGCGCGCAACTCGGGGTCGCGCACAACGCCACCTGAGCCCACCCGGTCCTTGCCGACCTCGAACTGCGGCTTGACCATGGGCAAGAGGTCGGCGCCAGGTCGGACACTCGCGGCGAAAGCCGGTAGGACCAGCGACAGCGAGATGAACGAGAGGTCGGCGACAACGATGTCGACGGGGCCACCGATGTCGTCGGCGTTCAGGTGACGAACGTTGGTACGGTCGTGCACGTCGACACGGTCGTCGGACTGGAGCCGCCAGACGAGCTGCCCGTAGCCGACATCCACCGCTACAACCTCGGCCGCCCCACGTCGAAGCAGGACGTCGGTGAACCCTCCGGTCGACGCCCCCGCGTCGAGACAACGCTTGCCGGCGATACTCAAACCCTGCGGCTCGAATCGTTCGAGTGCACCGAGTAGTTTGTGCGCACCGCGCGACGCCCAGTCGTCGCGGGGACCGTCGTCGGAGACGAGGATGGGGGTATCGCGAGACACATTGGTCGCGGGTTTCGCGGCGAGCACCCCATTCACGGTCACCTGCCCGGCCTCGATCAGCTCACGAGCCTGCTCTCGCGAGCGCGCCAGCTTCCGGCGGACGAGCTCGGCGTCGAGCCTTGCGCGCGTAGCCACTCAGTGGGCCCTGAACAGGTTGATGATCCTCGACAGGTTGGCTGTCATCGGGGATCGACCTCGGCCAACGCTGCGGTGAGTACGTCATGAGCCTTCTCCAGCAATTCGCTCTGCCGCGCGAGCGCCGCGAGATCGAAGGTGCCGCCTGCCTGCTCACGAATGTGGTCGACCTCGTCGAGCAACGACTGGACCGACTCCGCGACGGGTATCTGTGGCTCGGTCGCAACGTCGGAGGGTGCGGCCACCTGCGGCCCTGGCCGCAGGTGTGCACCGGGAACGGGGCGCGGTTGCTGGTTGTTCATGACACGACCACGCTAGCGCAGGTCACCGACACCGAGCTTGTCGATCTGCGCTCGAACATTCGGATCGTCGCTCGTGATCGTGACATCTGATGGATCCACCGATTCGGCGTCGACGTCGCGGCCGTCGATCAGTGCCCACGCGGTGTTCGCGAGTGCAGGCAGAAGCGCGGCGTGCGCGGGCTGCTTCCCGGTGGCAGTCACCGTGATGGTCGAACCGGACACCGTGACGCTCCAGTCCGGCTGCTCTCCGATGCGGACCGACGCCTCGTCGTCGAGCAGGCCGGTCAGATCGTCGATCACGTGTGAGGGTCGCTGCTCGGGTGGTGCAAGCAGCAGATCCTTCGGAGTGCTGACACCTGTCAGGACGAGCGCGCTGTCGAGGCCCACCGAATGCGCTCCCTGGATGTCGGTGTCGAGGCGATCGCCGACGACCAGCGAATTGGTGACTCCGCTGCGCTTCATCGCATCCGCCATCAGCGGTGCAGCAGGCTTACCCGCGACGAGAGGTTCGGCACCGGTCGCGTTGGCGACGGCGGCGACCAGTGACCCGTTTCCGACAAGCAGTCCACGCTCGGAGGGCAGCGTCGCGTCCGTATTGGTGGCAATCCACAGCGCACCCGCGCGGATCGCGAGAGCGGCCTCCGACAGCGTCGACCAGTTCGTATCCGGCGAGAATCCCTGGATCACGGCGGCTGGACGGTCGTCGGCGCTCCTGGCGACGCCGACTCCGACCTCGCGCACCTCCTGCGCCAGTCCGTCCGTACCGAGCACGAGCGCACGCGAGCCTGGCTCGACGTGTTCGGAGAGCAGACGAGCCGCGGTCTGGGCGCTTGTCACAACCTGATCGTCGGTCGCCGAGAAACCCATCGAATTCAGATGTGCTGCAACTTCATTCGGACGTCGGCTCGCGTTGTTGGTGACGAAGATCTGGGGAAGGTCGAGAGCGTCTAGGGTTTCTCGCGCTCCGTGAGTCGGCTCCTTGCCTGCGAACACGGTGCCGTCGAGATCGAGGAGCAACGCCTCGTAGTGATCGGCCAGCGACCCTTCCGGCGGAGCCTGCGGCTTCGGCGAGGATACGTTCGACGCTGCTGGTGTCGACGTCGTGGCGATGTCAGCCTGTTCAGTGGAAGCCGTGCTCGGCGTAGAAGGCTCGGCAGCTGGTGCCGAACGCTCCGCCACCGGCGTCGACGGTTCAGGAGCTTGCGTCGACGGTTCAGGAGCTTGCGTCGACGGTTCAGGAGCTTGCACAGGAGTTGTAGGCGTCGAAGCCGTGCTCGAGGGAGCCGATTCCTGATCGGATGGTTCTGTAGCCGACGTGGTTGCGGCTTCCGCAGCCGCGCTGGAGGTCTCCGACCGGGCAGCATCATCTACTGCGTCATCGACCTGCTCGTTCACCGACGCGGCGTCTGCACCACCAGCGGCCGCAACCACGGTGTCGTCGGTGTCGTCGGTCGCTTCGGTCTCTTCGGGGGCACCGACGACGTCGACGACATCTCCCCCATCGGAAGGCTCGCCTTCCGATGGGGTGTCGGGACTCATGTCCTCCGAGAGCTCCATCAGGCGGAACTCCGCATCGGTGGCATCGTCGACGTCTGCGGCGGCGGCGTTCATGTACCAGGTCACCGCATCATCGCGACGGTCAGCGGCCAACAGTGCGGATGCATAGGCGTAGAACAGCCGTGCGGCCATCGTGCCCGTCCGACCTGGTGCGAGATCTTCCGCCTGAAGCGTCACGAGTGCTTTCGCGGGTTCGCCGGCATCGATGCGAGCGCCTGCCTCGACGATGTGCATTTCTGTCGCCTCGTCGCCGGTGAGCGAGCGCCCCTCTTCACTACGAGCGATTTCGATGGCACGTTCTGGGCGGCCGAGTCCGCGCTCCGCGTCGGCGATCAACGGCAGCAACGATGTACCGCCGTTGATTCTGCGTGCGGCACGCAACTCGGTCAGAGCTTCTTGCCACTCACCTGCGTTGTACGCCGCTATTCCTGCGGTTTCACGGACCAATCCGACCCTGGAGGCGCGTTCCCGCGCTGCACGTGCGTGAGCAAGCGCCAACTCCGGATCGGAATCGAGCAGTTGAGCGACCATCACCAGGTGACGCGCCACCCGATCTGCGTTCGCCTTGTCCAGCGTCAGCAGATCCCGACGGACTTCTTGGTCGAGATCCGACGCCACGACGTCGTCGGGCAACGGCGGACCCGCCGGCCGACCCTCCGAGCCCCGCCGGTCCGAACCACGTCGATCCGACGCGCGTCCTCGCCCGTCAGGCCCTCGTCCGCGACTGTCCGCCCCACGCCCGCGGCCTCGTCTGTCTTGTCCCCGATCGCGATCGTTCATGACTCTCAATCTATGCCCTGCGGGGTCCTGGTGCGGAATCCGCAGCGACCCGGAGCTCCCGCGTGAGTGAACTGTAAATGCTTCTGAATGCAGTAATGCCCCGCACCTTGAGGGGTGCGGGGCATTACTGGAATGTTGTGCTCGGCGGTGTCCTACTCTCC